>NZ_JBHXBG010000141.1:0-13965 GCF_042726755.1 Promicromonospora sp. NPDC060271
GTCCCCCCCCGTCGCGGTGCTGGGGGGGCCCCACGCCTGGGAGTCTCCGGCTGTCGCTCACGGGTGCGAGAGTACCCGGCGGACGGCCTCGGTCCGGGTCACTTCAGGAAGTCTGGGACGTCCAGGTCCTCCGCGGCACGACGCGGGTTCTCGTCGTACAGCGGCGGCACCTCCACACGCTCGCCCTGCTCGCGCGAGACCTCCTGCCGGTTGAACGAACCGTGCACCACGACGGCGGGCTCGTCGAGCGTGCGCGGCACGTCGTCGGAGCCCTCGTCGTCGATGATGCGGGGCAGGGTGGACACCGGCGAGGGCTGGTGCGCCGGCGGGACCGACGGCGGCATGCCGTTGCCGTGGTGGTGCTCCGGTGCGCGGCGTGCCGCGTCGGACACGTCGGGCAGCGGCACCGGCGCGGTCGCAGGGCTCCGCGTCGCCGCTGGGCTCGTGACGGCACCGGCCACCTGGCCGAGCGCGCGGTTGTCCTTGCGCTCCTTGGGCAGACCGCCGTCGAAACCCGCAGCGATGACGGTGACGCGCACCTCGTCGCCCAGGGCGTCGTCGATGACCGTACCGAAGATGATGTTCGCCTCGGGGTGCGCCGCCTCCTGCACCAGGCGCGCGGCCTCGTGCACCTCGAACAGACCGAGGTCGCTGCCACCCTGGATCGACAGCAGCACGCCGTGCGCGCCGTCGATCGAGGCCTCGAGCAGCGGCGACGAGATCGCCAGCTCAGCGGCCTGGACCGCACGGTCCTCCCCGCGGGCCGAGCCGATACCCATGAGCGCGGAGCCCGCACCCTGCATCACCGACTTCACGTCCGCGAAGTCGAGGTTGATCAGACCGGGCGTCGTGATGAGGTCGGTGATGCCCTGCACACCGGAGTGCAGCACCTGGTCGGCCGAGTGGAACGCCGCGATGGCGGACACGTTCCGGTCCGACATCGACAGGAGCCGGTCGTTCGGGATCACGATCAGCGTGTCGACCTCGTCGCGGAGGTTCTCGATGCCGCTGTCGGCCTGCACCGCACGGCGCCGGCCCTCGAACGTGAACGGCCGGGTGACCACCCCTACCGTCAGCGCGCCGAGCGAGCGCGCGATCCGTGCGACCACGGGTGCGCCGCCCGTGCCGGTGCCGCCACCCTCGCCCGCCGTCACGAAGACCATGTCGGCGCCGCGCAGGACGTCCTCGATCTCCTCCGCGTGGTCCTCCGCCGCCTTCTTGCCGACCTCGGGGTCCGCGCCGGCGCCGAGGCCGCGCGTGAGCTCCCGCCCGACGTCGAGCTTGACGTCGGCGTCCGACATCAGGAGTGCTTGTGCGTCCGTGTTGATCGCGATGAACTCGACGCCCTTGAGGCCGACCTCGATCATGCGGTTGACGGCGTTCACACCACCGCCGCCGATACCGACCACCTTGATCACTGCCAGGTAGTTCTGCGGAGTTGCCACGTCGTCTGCCTTTCGATCGGGTCCCGAGTCCCGACTCTCATCCCAGAACCCTCAGGTTGAGGTAGAGGGTTAGAGTTATGTCAGGTTGCTGCTGAGTTCGACGGTAGGTGCGTCGTCGAGGTGTGTCGAAGACATCGTCGCGCGTGTCGCGCACCGATGCACGCGAGAAATCACACGGATGTCATTTTCGGCCGCGACCGGCCTGACCAGCGACGTCAGAAGACCGATCTGCGGTGTTCCGCGCCTGACCTGCGACGTCACGAGCCCGACCTCGGCGTCATTCACCCCACCCGGGGCCAAACCGGCAGGTGCCGGTCAGCGTGTGACCGGCAGGGCGGGCGACGAGACGTCGATGGTCGTCGCCGACGGCTCCGCGCGCAGCAGGGTCTGGGCCACCTTGATCTTGAGCTCGACCTGCGCCCCGCTCCCCCACCGGATCACGCGCCCGTCCGACAGCGTGGTCCGCACGTCGTCCTGTGTCGCCGCGCTGACCGTCTGGATGCTGCCCGCGAGCTTCCGCGGCAGGGCGCCCAGCACCTCGAGTGCCGCGTTCATGGCCCGCCGCCCGGCCTCGTCGTCGGTGAGCGAGACCACTATCGACGGCAGGTGGTCGGGGGCGTCCTCCACCGTGCCTACCCGCACGCCCTCCGCGTCCATCAGCGCGTACACGTCGCCAGGCTGCGGGACGGCGGCCACCGGCTCGCGGGAGGTGAGCCGCACCGTCAGGCCGTCCGGCCACGCGCGCGTGATCGCCACGTTCTTGACGGCGTTCATCGCGAGGATCTCCTCGCGCAGACCCACCGTGTCGAGGCGCGGCAGCGGTGTGCCCGCCTCGTCGGTCACCGCCTCGCGCACCTGCTCGACGTCGACGGTGGTGCCCTGCCCGGACACGTGAACCTGCTCGGGGTCGAGCGCGAGCAGCGGCGAGAAGAACGTCACCCACACCAGGCCCGCGGTGACCGCCAGGGCCAGGGCGGTCCAGCCGATCCGCCGCCACATACGGTAGCGGGCCATCGCCGTGCGTTCGGCGAGCCGGTCGGCAAGCTGGTCCGAGACCACGGCGTCACGGAGGCCCGACGGCGTCGCGCGCGCCGTGCCGGGTCGGCTCGCCGGGAGCCTCGCCGGCGCCGGACCCGCCGGCGTGAGCTGTTCGACCGGGCGCCGCTGGGCCGGTGCCTTCGCACCGGACGGCCTGCGGCCGGGCGCGGCCGGTGCAGGAGACCGCTGAGCGGACTCCTGCACCGGCCCGTCACCCCGAACGCCGCGGGCGGTCGGACCCGTGGCCTCCTGGCCGTCGTACTCCTGCTGTGCCGGACCGTCGCCTGCGGGGCGCGGCCGTGCCGTGCCCGCGGCGCGAGGACGCGCGGGCGGTCGCATCAGTCCTCGCCCAGCCCCGTGGCCGAACCGGTCGCCACGCGGCCGTTCAGGCGCGCCAGGACGGCGGGCCCGAGCTGCGTCACGTCACCGGCACCGACCGTGAGCACCACGTCGCCCGGGCGGGCGAGGTCGGCGATCGCGTGCGCGGCGTCGAGGCGGTCCGGCACCGCGTAGACGGCACCGTGGTCGGCCATGAGGTCGACGATGGTGTTCGCGGTGACCGACGGGTCGGGCTCCTCGCGGGCCCCGTAGATGTCCGTGACCACCACCTCGTCGGCCGCGGACAGCTCCAGCGCGAACTTGTCGGCGAAGAACTTGGTGCGCGAGTAGAGGTGCGGCTGGAACAGGACCAGCACCCGGCCGCCGTCGGCGATCTCGCGGGCGGCCGTCAGGATGGCCCGGATCTCCGTGGGGTGGTGGGCGTAGTCGTCGATGACGCGGACGCCGTCCGAGATGCCCTTCTCCTCGAAGCGCCGACCCGTGCCGACGAACGCCTCGACGCCCGCGACCGCCTGCTCGGGCGCCACGCCCAGCTTCACCGCTGCGATCACCGCGGCGGTCGCGTTGAGCACGTTGTGCTTGCCGGGGACCGAGAGCCGCATCGGGATGCCCGGCACGTTGCCCGACACGCCCGCGCCGTCGGCCACCTGCTCGTTGGTGCCGAGGATGTCGCCGCGCAGGACGGCGGTGGTGCCCTCCGGCGTCGTCGAGATGTCCGTGACCCGCACGCGGGCCGTGTCGCTGGTGCCGTAGGTGATGACGTGGCCACCGGTCGCGCAGATGGTGGCGCCCACCGAGAGCGAACCCTCGTCGTCGGCGCACGCGATGAGCCAGCCGTCGGGGACCAGACGGCGCGCGAACCGGATGAACGCTCCGCTGAACGCCTCCGGGGTGCCGTAGTGGTCCAGGTGGTCCGCCTCGACGTTCGTCACCACCGCGATGGTCGGCGTGTAGTTCAGGAACGAGCCGTCCGACTCGTCGGCCTCGGCCACGAGCACGTCGGACGTCCCGAGGTGACCGCCCGGCGTCGAGCCACTGGCGGTGCGGACCGTGCTGCCGATCGCGTACGACGGGTCGAGACCAGCCTCGCGCAGGATCGTCGCGATCATCGCCGACGTCGTCGTCTTGCCGTGCGCTCCGGCGACGGCGACGCCGCGCCGCCCCTCCATCAGCGCGGCGAGCGCCTGCGAGCGGTGCAGCACGTTCAGGCGGCGGGCGCGGGCGGCCGCCAGCTCCGGGTTGTCCTCGTGCACGGCGCTCGAGATCACCACCGAGTCAACGCCCGTGAGGTGCGCGGGGTCGTGCCCGACCCACACCTTGACGCCCTCGGCCCGCAGGGCCTCCAGCGTCTCCGAGTCGGCGGCGTCCGAGCCCTGCACCGGCACGCCGCGCCCGGCGAGCAGGCGCGCCACCACGGACATGCCCGCCCCGCCTATGCCGATCATGTGGACGCGGCCGAGCTTCGCGACCTGATCCGTCATCTGATCCGTGACCGTGGTGCTCATGACCTGACCTCCGTGGTGTCGGTACCTGCTGACCGTACGGCTTCCTCGACGAGATCGACGACACGTGCCGCGCCGTCGGTGGTGCCGGCCGACCGAGCGGCCTTCGCCATGACACCGAGCCGCTCGCGGTCCGCGAGCAGCGGGGGAACGTTCGTGGCCACCCACTCGGGTGTCAGGTCCGCGTCGTCCACCAGCAGGCCGCCGCCTGCCGCCACGAGCGGAGCGGCGTTGAGCCGCTGCTCGCCGTTGCCGATGGGCAGCGGCACGTAGACCGCCGGGATGCCGAGCGCGGCCTGCTCGCCCACCGAACCGGCGCCGGACCGGCAGACCACCAGGTCAGCCACCGCGTAGGCGAGCTCCATCTGCTCCAGGTACTCGCGGACCTGGTAGCGCCGGCGGTCGAGGTCGGGGACCGCCGCCAGCGTCTCCAGCACCTCGGGGCTGCGGCCCTTGCCGGTCAGGTGCAGCACCTGGGCACCCGCGGCGAGGATCTGGGCCGCCACGCCGGACACCCCGCGGTTCAGGTTCACCGCACCGAGGGAACCGCCCGTGACGACGAGGGTCGGCAGCGCGGGGTCGAGGCCCAGCTCGGCGGCGGCGCGGACCCGGACGCCCGCGGCGTCGGCCTCGCGCTCCTGCACGAGCGCCGCGATGGCCTGCCGCAAGGGCAGTCCCGTGAGGACGCCGCCGCGCAGCGGTGTGCCGGCGAAGGTGAGCCCGACCCGGGACGCCCACCGCGCGCCCAGGCGGTTAGCCAGGCCGGGGCGCATGTTCTGCTCGTGGATCACGATCGGGATGTCCTTGCGCCGGGCCGCGAGGTACGCCGGCGTGGCCACGTACCCGCCGAACCCGATGACCGCCTGCGCGTCGATCTCGTCGATCGCGTCCTCCGCCGACCGCACGGCGGCGGCCAGCCTGCCCGGCAGCCGCAGCAGGTCCGGGCTGGGGCGCCGGGGCAGCGGCACGCGCGGGATGGGCCGCAGCTCGTAGCCGCGCGCCGGCACGAGCTCGGCCTCCAGACCGGTGGTGGTGCCGAGCGCGAGCACGCGTGCGCCCGGCTCCCTGCGCCGTACCTCGTCGGCCACCGCGAGCAGGGGGTTCACGTGTCCTGCGCTACCGCCACCGGCGAGCACCACCGACACAACTGCTGAGCTCATCATCACCTTCTCGTCGTCGCCCGGCCGAACGGCCCGGGCGGATCGGTGCGCGGCCGCCCCGCCGCGACAAGACCTGAGGTGCCGGATCTCGTCACGGATGGAGCCACCGTGCACATTTCTACCGTCTACGAACCGCGCCGCCCAGCACAGCCAGTGACTTGCGCACGACGCTACCGCGTGCAGCCAGTGCCTTGGCAGCCCCCGGCTCGGTCCGGGCGAACGAGATCACCATCCCGAGCGCCGCCATCGTCGTGATGAGCGCGGACCCACCCGCCGACACCAGCGGGAGCGGCACCCCGATCACCGGCAGGACGCCGATCACCACGCCGATGTTGATGAACGCCTGGCCCACGATCCAGCAGCCGACGGCGGCCGTGGTCACCTTGACGAACGGGTCGGTGTGCCGCCAGATCACCCGGCTCATCGCCAGCCCGAGCACCGCGAAGAGCGCGAGCACCAGCACCGTGCCGAACAGGCCGAGCTCCTCGCCGATCACGGCGAAGATGAAGTCGTTGTGCGCCTCGGGCAGGTAGTTCCACTTCTCGCGGCTCCCGCCCAGGCCGACGCCCCACAGCCCGCCGGTGCCCAGGCCGAACAGGCCGTGCAGCGACTGGTAGCAGTCGGAGGCCGCGTCGCACTCGGCGCCGTAGGTCGCGATGATGCGCTGGAGCCGGTCTCCGGAACCCTGCTGCAGGATGAACACGTAGCCGACGACGAAGGCCGCGAGCACGGCGCCGAGCGTCATCAGCGACATGGGCACGCCGGACACGAAGAAGGCGCCGGCCACCAGGAGGCCCATCACGAGCGCCGTGCCGAGGTCCCCGCCCGCGAGCACCAGGCCGAGCACCACGACGGCGCCCGGCACAGCGGGCAGGATCGCGTGCGACCAGCTCCCCAGCAGCGCCTGCTTACGACCGAGCACCGTGCCGAGCCAGATGGCGAGCGCGAGCTTGGCGAGCTCGGACGGCTGGAAGCGCACCGGCCCGAACACCAGCCAGTTCTGCTGGCCGTTGGTGACCTCTCCCATGAAGATCACCGCGACGAGCAGCACGAGCGCTATCGCGAGACCGGGCAGCGCGAGCCGCTTGTACCAGCGGACCGGCAGGTGGGCGGCGATCAGCAGCACGGGCAGGCCCATCAGCGCGTACTGCGCCTGGACGAGGAACGCGGCGTACGGCGACTCGTCCGCGGCGATCGAGGTCACGGTCGAGCTGGACAGCACCATGATCAGGCCGATGACGGTCAGCAGCCCCGTGACGCCCACCAGGAGGTAGTAGCTGGAGACGTTCGAGTTCCACTGGCCCAGCCAGGAACGCGCGGGAGCGCCGCGGTTCGTACTCGTCGTGGCCATACCCGTCCCTCCGGCTCAGGCGGTGAGCTCACGCACCACGCGTGCGAACTCCTCGCCGCGCTGGACGTAGGAGGTGAACTGGTCCTGCGACGCGCCCGCAGGGGCCAGCAGCACGGTGTCCCCCGGCTGGGCCAGGTCCCGCGCTGCGGCTACCGCCCGGCGCATCACGGACCCAGTGTCACCGGGATCGATCACCACGACCGGGACCTTCGGCGCGTGTCGGGCCAGCGTGTCGGCCAGCGGCCGGGGGTCCGCGCCGATCACCACCGCCGCGCGCATCCGGTCGGCGCGGGACGAGACGAGCTCGTCGAACGTGGCGCCCTTGGCCAGCCCGCCCGCGATCCACACGACGGTGCCGTGCGCGAAGCCGGCCAGCGAGGCGGCAGCGGAGTGCGCGTTCGTGGCCTTCGAGTCGTTCACGTACGTGACGCCGTCCGCCTCGGCGACGCGCTGGATGCGGTGGTCGCTCGGCCCGAAGGACCGCAACCCGTCGCGGACGGCGGACGCGGGCACGCCGTGCGCGCGGGCCAGCGCGGCGGCGGCCAGGGCGTCGGCCACGATGTGCGAAGGCACGACGCCGTTGTGATCGCCGAGTTGCTTGAGATCAGCCAGGGTGCCGAGCTCCGCTGCGCTCTTGCGGCGGTCCGGATCGTCCCCCGCTGCGTGGAAGGCGCGGTCCACGAGGACGTCGTCGACCAGGCCGAGGTCGCCCGGACCCGGCATGCCCGCCACGAAGCCGACGGCGCGTGCGCCCTCGACGACGTCGGCCTCGCGCACCAGGTCCTCGGTCCTCTTGTCCGCGACGTTGTAGACGCAGGCGACCTTGACGTTCTCGAAGATGCGGCCCTTGTCGCGCGCGTACGCGTCGAGGGTGCCGTGCCAGTCGAGGTGGTCGGCGGCCACGTTGAGGACCGCGCCGGCCTCCAGCGACATCGTGTGCGTGAAGTGGAGCTGGAAGCTGGAGAGCTCCACCGCGAGGACGTCGAGGGTCGGGTCGAGCGCCGCCTCGGCGAGGGACCTGCCCACGTTGCCGACGGCGGCGGTGCGCAGGCCGGCGGCCCGCAGGATCGCGGCCAGCATCTCGACGGTGGTCGTCTTGCCGTTGGAACCGGTCACGGCCAGCCACTCGGCCGGGCGGTCGGAGCCCAGGCGGTCGACCCGCAGGCGCCACGCCAGCTCGGCCTCGCTCCACACGGGCACGCCCGCGGCCAGCGCGGCGACGACGACGGGGTGGTGCGGCGCGAAGCCCGGCGAGGCGACCAGCAGGTCCGCCTCGGCGAGCACGGCGGCGGCGCCGTCGGCGTCCAGCGCCCTGTGGTCGGCGTCGTCGGCCTTGTCGTCGACGGTGACCAGGGACGCGACGCGCGGGGTCAGGACGCCCCGCAGCGAGCGGCCGGTGACACCGAGGCCGGCCAGGACCACCCGGGCCGCACCGAGCGGGACCCGCGGCTCGACGGTCCCGTAGGTGTCTGGGCCGGGCGCGTCCGTCACGAGACGACCCACTCGGCGTAGAAGATGCCCATCCCGATCCCCGCGAACAGCCCGGCGATGAGCCAGAACCGGATGACGATCGTGACCTCGCCCCACCCGGAGAGCTCGAAGTGGTGGTGCAGCGGCGTCATCTTGAACACCCGCTTGCCCGTCAGCTTGAAGGAGGTGATCTGGATCACCACCGACGAGACGATGAGCACGAACATGCCGCCGATGATCACGGCCAGCAGCTCGGTGCGGCTCAGGATCGACAGGCCGGCCAGAGCACCGCCCAGGGCGAGCGAGCCGGTGTCACCCATGAAGATCTTGGCGGGGTTGGCGTTCCACCACAGGAAGCCGACGCAGGCACCCGTGACGGCCGCGGCCACGATCGCGAGGTCCTGCGGGTCACGCACCTCGTAGCAGCGTGGTCCGGCCGTGGCCACGATCTGGCAGGACTGGTTGAGCTGCCAGATGCCGACCAGCACGTACGTGCCGAAGGTGATGATCGAGACGCCGGTGGCCAGTCCGTCGAGGCCGTCGGTGATGTTCACCGCGTTGGACCACGCGGAGACCAGCAGGTTCGCCCAGATCACGAAGAGGATGAGGCCGACCGTTGCGCCGGCGAAGGCCAGGTCGAACTCGGTGTCGCGCAGGAACGAGATCTTGGTCGACGCCGGGGTGCGCGAGTTCTCGTTGGGGAACTGCAGCGCGAGCACCGCGAACGAGATGCCGACGATCCCCTGGCCGATCAGCTTGGCGCGGGGGGTGAGGCCGAGGGACCGCTGCTTGCGGATCTTGGTGAAGTCGTCGAGGAACCCGATCAGGCCGAGGCCCGCCATGAGGTAGAGCGCGAGCAGCGCCGAGATGCTCGGCAGCCGCTGGGACACCAGCATCGAGGCCGCGACGCCGAACACGGTCGCCGCGATGATGACGACGCCGCCCATCTGCGGCGTGCCGCGCTTGATGAAGTGCCCGGTGGGGCCGTCCTGCCGGACGAACTGGCCGTAGTTCTTGTGGATCAGGAACTTGATGAAGACCGGCGTGCCCAGCAGGGCGACGAGCAGCGCCACCGCGGCGCTGACCAGGATCGCGATCACTTGTGGTTGTCCTCTGTGGTCGTGGCCCCGGACAGGTGGTCCCCGAGCGCCGTCAGCCCTGCGCCGAGGGAAGACTTCACGAGCACGACGTCGCCGGCCTCCAGCGACTCGTCCAGCAGCTCGCGGGCGGCGGCGATGTCGGGCACGAAGATCGACTCCGAACCCCAGGACCCCTCCTGCATGGCGCCCTCGTGGATGTGGTAGGCGCCCTGGCCGATCACGACGAGCTGCTTGATGTTCAGCCGCACCACGAGCCGGCCGATCTCGTCGTGCGCCGCACGGGCGCTGTCGCCGAGCTCGAGCATCTCGCCGAGCACCGCGACCGAGCGGCGGGTCCGGCCGGACACCACCGCTAGGGTGCGCAGCGCGGCCTTCATCGAGTCCGGGTTGGCGTTGTACGCGTCGTCGATCACCGTGACGCCGTCGGGCCGCTCGGTGACGGCCATCCGGTGCGGGCTCAGCGCGGTGGCCTCGGAGAGCCGCTTCGCGACGTCGGGCAGGGGCACGCCGAGGCGCAGCACCGCCGTCGCGGCAGCGAGCGCGTTGCTCACGTGGTGCGCTCCGACGAGCCGCAGCGCGACGTCCGCACACTGCTCGTCGGCCTCGCCACCGCGGGCGACACGAAGCGTGAAGCTCGCCCTGCCCATGGGGTCGATGGTGATGTCCTCGGCGCGGACGTCGGCGGCCGGGATGGTGCCGAAGGTCTGGACGGTGGTGCCCGGGCCGGCGAGGCTCGCCATGGCGACGACCCGCTGGTCGTCGGCGTTGAGCACGACGGAGCCGCCGTCGACGACGCCGGAGACCATCTCGGACTTGGTCTTCGCGATGATCTCGACACTGCCGAAGTGGCCGATGTGCGCGACGCCCACCGCGAGCACGATGCCGATGTCGGGCGGCGCGATGCCCGTGAGGTAGGCGATGTTGCCTGCGCGGTCTGCGCCCATCTCGAGCACGAGGTAGCGCGTGGCGGCCGTGACGCGCAGGACCGTCAGCGGCAGGCCGATCTCGTTGTTGAACGAGCCCTTGGTGAAGATGATCGCGTCCTCGCCGCCCGACTCGTTGCCCGCTTCCGGCGTGAGGAGCTGGCCGATCAGGTCCTTGGTGGTCGTCTTGCCCACCGAGCCGGTGACGGCAACGACCTTGGGCACCGCTGCGCCGGTCGACGTGTCGCGCACCGTCGCGAGGACGTAGCGCGCCAGCTCGCCGAGGGCCGCCTGGGGGTCGTCCACCACTACCGTCGGCAGGCCGTCCAGCTCGCGGGAGGCCAGCACCAGCGCGGCACCAGCGGCCACCGCGGCGGCCGCGTAGTCGTGGCCGTCCACCCGGTCGCCGGGGAGCGCCACGAAGAGCACACCGGGCGCGGCGTCGCGCGAGTCGATGATCACCGCCCCCGTGACCGTCACGTCCGGGTCGGCGTGCAGCCGCCCGCCGGTGGCTGCAGCGACCTGGGCCGCAGTCAGCTCGATCATGCCTGTGGTGTCCTCTCCTGCACGGGGTCCTGCTCTGGCTACGCGTACTGCTGGGTCTGCTGGGTCTGCTGGGATTGCGCGTCCTGCTGGGCTTGCACGTCCTGCTGGGGTTACACGTTCTGCTGAGGTCGCACAGCCCGGTCCGCCAGCGCGGCGCGTGCCTCGACGCGGTCGTCGAGCTGGTGGTCCACGCCGGCGATCTCCTGGACGGTCTCGTGCCCGCGGCCTGCGACCAGCACGGTGTCGTCCGGACCGGCCGCGAGGATCGCGGCGCGGATGGCGTCCGCGCGCGGGGCGACCTCGTGGACCTCCACGGTACGCGAGCCGCTGCCGTCCGCCGCATCGACGGTCCGGCCGGGCGTGCCGTCGGTCCCGGTGCCCGCGAGCACCTCTGCCCGCACCTTCGCGGGGTCCTCGTCGTGGGGGTCGTCGTCGGTCACGTAGACCACGTCCGCGCCGCGGACGGCGGCGGCGCCCATGAACGGCCGCTTGCCCGGGTCGCGGTCGCCCGTGGCGCCGAAGACCACAGCGAGCCTGCCGGACGTCGTCGGCCGCAGGGCGGCGAGGCTGAGCTCGAGCGCCTCGGTGTTGTGCGCGAAGTCCACGACCACGCGCGGGGCGGTCGCGAGCACCTCCATGCGGCCGGGGACGGTGGCGCTCAGGCCGTTGCCCGCCGCCAGCGCGTCGGTCACGTCGCGGATGTCCGAGCCGCCCTCGAGCACCATCGTCACCGCGAGGGCCGCGTTGGCCACGTTGTAGCCGCCGGGCAGCGAGGTGGAGGTGCGCAGGGTGCGCCCGTCGCGGTGGGTGAGGGTGAAGGCGGACCCGGTGCCCGACGGCGCGACGTCGGTCACGGTCCAGTCGGCGTCCTTCGCGCTGGTCGACAGCGTCGCGACGGGGATCTGCGCGGCCTCGGCCATGCGTTCGCCCCAGGCGTCGTCGACGGTGACGACGCCGCGGCGGGCGCGGGCGGGCGTGAACAGGTCGGCCTTGGTGGCGAAGTACGACTCGAAGTCGCCGTGGAAGTCGAGGTGGTCCTGGGTCAGGTTGGTGAACCCGGCGACGCCGAACACGACGCCGTCGACCCGGTGCTGCGCGAGCGCGTGAGAGGAGACCTCCATGGCGAGCGTGCGCACGTGGTCCTCGCGCATCGCGGCGAGGAGGGCTTGCAGGTCGGCGGCCTCGGGGGTGGTCAGGACGCTCGGGATGACGCGGTCGCCGGAACGGGTCTCGACGGTGCCGATCAGGCCGCCCTTCCAGCCGAGCGACCGCAGGAGGTGGTCGAGCTGGTAGGTCGTGGTGGTCTTGCCGTTGGTGCCGGTGACGCCGAAGGTCATCAGGTCCTCGGCGGGGTTGCCCAGCACCCAGGCGGCGAGCTGGCCAAGGATGCCTCGGGGGTCCTCGTCCGCGACGAGCACGGGGACGCTGTTGTCGGCGTCGATCAGCTGGGCTCCGCGCGCGTCCGTGAGGATGGCGCTGGCCCCGCGCGCGACGGCGTCGGCGGCGAACTGCGCGCCGTGCGCGCGGGCACCGGGGACGGCCACGAAGAGGTCTCCCGGCCTGGCGACCCGGTTGTCCGAGGCCACGCAGGTGACCGCGGCATCAGCGGGATGACCTGGGGCGATGGTGAGGCCGAACGCGGCGGCGAGGTCGGAGACCTGGCGCGCGGTGGTGGCCGCCGGGCGGATCCGGTCGAACGGGGATGTCACGGGGTAGAACCTACCGCGTCCGGGGGTAGGGGCCTGTCGTGTCTGTGGGGCTTGGGTGGTGGTTGTGGGGTGGTCCGGGCACGAATGCTGGCCAGGCTGCGACCGGTCCGAACGACCACGCGGGGCGCGCTATCAATCGTCCGCGACGAACTCCACGCAATATTCCATCTTTACGTGGAACCTCCGACGTCGAAGCTTGCTGCCGGAGATGTTTCAAACCGAGACGCGAAGTCGTCCGAGAGCGGCCATACGCCGGAACGTACATCCTCCGACACACCTAGGCCGTGGGCGATCATTTGATCGGAAACCCATTCCGGCAGAACTATCCACTCGACCACTGTCCGCCGACCGAACTTCGCATGCCCCTGGACGGCCCAGATCACGCGACGTACTCCCGGCGGACGACAGACACTTGACCTCGACCCCTGCGTTGGATCGCACAAGCACTAGACACAATCAACCTGGCCATGCTGCCCGCGCCACCACGATTCCTCCCGACCGGCGCTCTCGTAGGAGGAAATCTCTCCCAGCACGTGCGATACGAACTTGTCTGGCAGTCGCACAGCATGATCGCTCACATAATGGACCAGCCCGTCGGGCCAGACGAACGTCCCGTCACTGAGTTCTAGATCTCCGTTGTTGCGTCCGCAGATCCGGCACGGCGAATAACCCATATAGGCCCGCACCACAAACCCCCGCTGCAAGTAATCCGCGACCAGGTCGCGCGTATCAGAATCCCACGACACGTCAACGAACTCACTCGGTGACGGCCAACCTGGAGCCCGCTCACCGGACCAGTAGCCGATCAAGATCAGCTCAGGCTCAACCATGCCCACTCACCGTCGCCCTCACCGTCGTAGAGGAGATCAGATGTTCCATCTGAGGGCACGTCACCCATGTTGGCCCGTAGGCTCCAGCCGGATATTCAGTCATTGTCACCCTCGAGCACGGCGATGCGGTGCTCGAGCCGCCTGATCCGGTCGTACAGGTCCACCAGGGTCACGCCATCGGCAACCACGCCCGGCCGGTGACGGTGCCGCCGGACGAAGTCCTCACGGCTCTCCCCGGCTCCCTGCTGGAACGTGCCGCCGGCGCCCCCGCCCGCCGGTTCCGTGCCGCCCGGGAAGATCGGCTCGCGGACCTTCTTCTGCAGACGCATGATGAGCACGCCGCCGAAGATCACCGCGAGCAGCGCGCCCAGCGGGATCAGGAGCCAGAGCAAGGAAGCTTCGAACATGGCGTCAGGCTAGCCGCGGCCGGGGCGGCGCGGCACTGTTGACGGGTCCCTGTTTACGCAGGTGAGGTGTGGTTGGGGGGGGGGTGGGGGGGGGGAATAGGTGACGCGAGCCCGGCCGCCGGAGACAACACGCCGCCCGGGGCGC
>NZ_JBHXBG010000142.1:0-13945 GCF_042726755.1 Promicromonospora sp. NPDC060271
CCCCCAGGTCACCCGAGTGACCTGGGGGTCTGACAACTGCGGGAGCGTCTGACAGCTCAGGTCAGCAGGCGCCCAGGTCCTGCCACACTCCCCACTCGCCGGTGGTGCCCGGTGTCTGGCCCTGCGTCCACCACTTGGCACGCCACTCGTGCCCGGCGTGCGACACCGTGTTGCCGCCGACGTAGACGGTCGACGCGCTCCAGGCCGCCGCGGTGCACTCCTCGACCGGGTCCGTCGGGTCGGTCGGGTCCGTCGGGTCCGTCGGGTCCGTCGGGCTGATGGCCGGGTACGCGTTGGCGACCAGCATCTCGAACTGCGCCTGGAACCAGTGACCCGACAGCGGCGCGCCCGGCAGGGCGCCCGTGAGCTTCCCGCCCAGCTCGCTGGACGAGTACGTCGGGTCGCACATGCGGTCGAGCCGCTTGCCCTCGTCGTTCGGGATCTCGGTCGAGGAGCCGTCCGACTCGCCCGGGGGCTTCACCCAGACGTAGGCGTCGAGGTGGGACTCGGGGTAGCCCGACGGCGTGACGGTCGGCCGCTCACCGATCCCCGCGCCCGACGGGTTGCACCAGGCGCCCCGGTGGTTGCGGCGGTCCACCTTGGACTGGTTCACGTAGGTGTTGAGATCGGTGGACGTGCTGACCGCCGTCGGACGGGCCGAGCCGCCCCAGCCGTTACGGCTGGTGTCGATGAGCATGCCGATGCTCGACGGTGCGCCCTGCGCGACCATCAGGTCGTAGAGGTGCGCCGTCCAGTCGGTCTCGTCGAAGTCCGGGTTCCACTCGTACCAGCTCGCCGACCGTACCTGGCCGCCGCCGACCTGAAGCTCGGGGTTGGGCAGGAACGGCTCCACGAGCGGCGTGGTGTTCGCCGTGTTGGTGATGAAGCCGGACACGGCGGACCACCCGTAGGTGCCGCCCTCGATGACGTCGGCGAACTCCTGGGCGGCTCCGGTGGCGTTGTTCGGCCAGCCGAGCCAGCCCGAGTGGCCGGCGTCGATGTAGGAGTACACGTTGCCGACCTCGTACAGCTCGGTCAGCGCGTACCGCACGCCCTCGCGGTAGTACGGCGCCGAGGCAGCGCAGTCGGCGTCGGACTGGTTGGTCACCAGGTTGGGCAGCGAGTCCGGCTCGATCGTGGCGACGATCCGCAGGTTCTCGTACTCGGGCTGGTTCAGCAGCGCGGCGATCGGGTCGATGTACTCGGTCTTGTACCGCTGCATCCCTGCCGCGGTGGCCGGCAGCTCACCGTTCGAGGCGAGGGCGTGGCAGTCGCGGCCCGGCAGGTCGTAGATGACCACGTTGAACACCAGGGGTGCGCCACCGGACTGGGCGTCCGCCTGGTCGAGGTGCCACTCCAGGCCGTGCTGGCGTTCGGTGCCCGCGATCGCAGCTATCCGGTCCATCCAGACCGACGTCGGCTCGTCGGCGATGGCCCGCATGTCGGCGGCGACGTCCGCGTTGCCGACCTGGCCGGCGGCCGTCTCGACCAGGTCCGCCCAGTCCGGGTTGACGTACTGCTCGGCCCCGACGAACGGGTTGTCCACGAGCGCGACGGCCGGCGCACTCCCGGCGACCAGCGCGGGAGCTGCGAGGAGCGCACCCACCGCTGCCGCCGCGACGGTGCGGGGCCTGCGTGGGCGGGATCCGAGTGGGGATGTGCCGCGCATGCGGCGTTGTGCTGTAGACACGGTGACCTCCGTTGGCCGTACCGGGCGCGTCCCGCACCGGCACAGGATGCCTGGCGAACCGCGCACCGCAGCGGCTCGTTCCGCCGCGGCATGTCGATACTTTGCCTACCGTTTGGTTCGGGCAGAACGGCCTTAAACGATTTGGTCGCCGGCCGGTGGCGCGGTCGAGCCGCGTACGACGAGCCTGCCCACCGGCACGGTGCCCGACGGCGGCGCCTCGCCCTCCGTGGGGTCGACCCCCACCGCGCGCCGGGACACGGCGGTGCCGAGCGCCGCGCGCAGGGCCCAGCCGGTAGCCCGGCCGAGCTCCTCGACGGGGTACGGCACCGCGGTGAGCGAGGGCGTCGTCAGGTAGCACGCCGGAGAGTCGGTCCCTGCCACCACGGAGAGGTCCCACGGCACGCCGAGGCCCAGCCGCCGGGCGACGTCCAGCACCAGCCCGGCGGTGGCGTCGTCGTCGGTCACGATCGCCGTGGGCCGGTCGCTCGCCGAGAGCAGCGGGCGCAGCGCCGCCGACGCCCGCTCCGGGCCGTCGCCCGCGACCGTGTGCAGCTCTATGCCGTACCGGACGAGGGACGCCTCCAGGGCGGCGGCGCGGCGGACCGGCGCGAGCAGGTGCTCCGACCCGGCGACCATCGCGATCCGGCGGTGCCCCAGCTCGGCGAGGAAGACACCCACCTGAGCGAAGGCGTCCCCGTCGTCCAGCACCACGTGCTGCCAGGTGGCGGGGGCGCCGTCGGCGACGGCACCCACAACGACGGTCGGCGCGGGGAGCGTGCGCAGGGCGGCGAGCCGGGCGTCGTCCCTCCGGACCCCTGTGACGACGAAGGCCGCGTAGCGGCGTTCGGTCCACCAGCGGTCCATGAGCTGGGCGGCGTCCGCCGGCGACTCCGCGACGTGCACGGCGAGCGTGAGCGTGTCCGGTCCGAGGGTCTGCAGCGCGCCCGTCACGAGGTCGAGCGGGAACGCGGCACGCGTGCCGAACGGCTGGTCGTGCACCACGACGAGGGCGGCGGCCGCCGGACCGCTGCGGAGCGACCGGGCGGCCGTCGCGGGACGCCAGCCCAGCTCGTCCGCGACCCGGAGCACCCGTTCACGGGTCGTCGGCGAGACCCCGCTGCGCCCGTTCAGGGTGTACGAGACGACCGCCGTGGACACGCCGGCGGCTCTGGCGACGTCAACAATCGTCGGTCGGCGCCGATGAGTCGAAAATTCTGACAGTTCCGGATCATTCGGTCGCGACGTTGGGACCATAACCACGTAGCATGCACCCTCGGGTGAATTTTGCACAACGTCAACGAAGACGGGTGTATTTGCATGTTTATCGGAAAGCGCAGGTATGTGATCGGGGTGCTGTCCCCGGTCGTCGGCGGCTACTACTTCGGCCGGGTGCTCGCCGGGATCGCACGCACCCTCCGACCGGACGGGCACCGTGTGGTCGCCGTGCAGACGTACCCGGCCGACCTGGAACGCGAGCAGTTCCCGGACCGGCCACCAGGGACGGCGTCCGTGAGCCTCGGCCAGGTCGACGGCGTCATCGTCATCACCTCGGCCGTGAACGAGGCGACGCTGCTCCAGATCGAGGAGGACGGCACGCCGGTCGTGCTGATCAGCGGACGCACCACGAGCATCGACGCCCCGGTGGTGACCCCCGACAACGAGGGCGGCACACGCGCCGCCGTCGAACACCTCATCGCGCACGGACACCGGCAGATCGGGTTCCTCGGCAGCCTGCGGCAGGCCGACATAGTCCAGCGCCACGAGGCCTACCTCGCCACGCTGCTCGCGCACGGCATCACGCCACGGCCCGAGTGGCTCTACCGCACCGCCGACAACCAGGAGGCGAGCGCCGCCACCGTCGCCCAGGCCGTCGTGGGCGGTCCGGGGCTGCCGACGACGGCGACCTTCGCCGCGACGGACCGCAACGCGATCGGGTTCTCCCGCGCGCTGCAGGCCCAGGGCCTGTCGCTCCCGGGCGACCAGGCGATCGTCGGGTTCGACCACTCGGAGGCGGGCGCCCGTGTCCGGCCCCGGCTCGCGTCGGTGGACCCGCACCACGACCAGGTCGGGGAGCTCGCCGTCTCGCTGCTGCTCGCCCGGATCCGGGGCGAACGCGTAGCCGGTCAGCACCTGTCGCGCTCGACTCTCGTGACGCGCGAGTCGTGCGGCTGCCTCGACGCGCGAACGGGCGCGCTCGTCGAACGACTGCCCGCCCAGGAGGGTTCGACGGCGTGGCGGCGGCTGGGCGAGGTGGCACGCGCGACCTTCGACGGGGCCGAAGCCCGCCTCGGACCCGGCGCCGACCTCGACTCGTGGCTGCGCGGCGTGCAGCGCGTGTTCCGGAGCGCGGCGGCCCTGGGCCAGCCGCCCACGCAGGCCACGCTCACCAGCCTGGCCGAGAGCACCCGTGCGCTACGGCCCCACCCCGAGGCGATCGAGCAGCTCATCCCCGCGCTGCGGTCGGTGGAGGAGGAGTTCCACCAGCAGGTCAGACGCGGACAGGTGCCGACCGGCGGCGATCCGGCGGCCAAGACACCCCGCACCCCCAGCCGGGCCGCCCGTGCCCGCGCGGTCACGCAGACCGCCACCGACGTGCTCGTCGCCTTCAGCGCCGGGTGCACGCAGACCCTGCTGGCCCGGTCCGGCCGGCTCGAACGCACGATCACCGACCAGTACGAGCTCGACCTCGACCTGCTGCACGCCGACGGCCGAGCGATCCGCGCGCTCACCTGGCTCCCCCGAGGCCACTCCGGCCCCGCCACGCTCGCCCTGTGGACCGGCTCCGAGGGAGCGCCGGCACCCGGCGCGTCGCCGGCGTCCGGCCCCGTGAACGGGGCACGCACCCTCGAGATCGTCGGCACCACCGCGGCGTCCCGCAAGGCGACCGCCCTGGTGGGCACGCAGGTGCCGGTGAGCAAGTTCCCGCCGCCCGCACTGGCCGGCGAGGGCGTGGTGTTCGTCGTGCCCGTGACGTTCGACCAGAGCGACTGGGGCATGCTCGCGATCGGCGGCGGCGTGGACATCCACGCCACCAGCTCCCGCGACAAGTTCGACCACTGGGCGGCGATGGTCGCCGTCGCGCTCGACCGGGAGGACCGCCTCACCTCGCTGCAGCGGCAGCAGGCGGCGCTCGCGGAGGCCGCGGCCAGGGAACGGGCGCTCGTGCTCGACCTGCGCACCGAGGTCGAGCGCAACGCCCTGGTCCAGGACGTGGCGCTGGAGGGCACCTGGGACTGGGACATCGCGACGGGCCAGGTCTTCTACTCCCGCACCTGGCGCGCCCTCGTCGGCCTGCCCGACGACGCCACGTGCACGGGCATCGAGGAGTGGACCGGACGGGTGCACCCCCAGGACGTGCGGACCGTCCAGACGGCGATCGCGCGGCAGCTCGCGGGGGCCGCCGAGCCGCTCGACCTGGAGCACCGGCTGCTCGCCGCCGACGGCCGCGAGATGTGGGTGCGCTGCCGCGCCACCACCGTCACCGACGACGCGGGCGTCCGCGCACGCATGATCGGCGTCCTGATGGACGTGACGGGCATGCCCGTGCGCGAACGCCGGGGGGTGACGAGCTAGGGCCGCACGACCCGCGGAGCTGCCGCGCAAGGGAACCGGGAAGGCAGCACGACCTTGCGCAACCGCGGACCGTCGTGCAATGTTTGCGCCAACATAGGAGTCGGACCGGCACAGCCGCCTCGATTCCTCGGACGGCGGCGCAGCGACGCGCCCCCAGATCGGAGTCCTCATGACACGAGCAGTCCGTACCGGCACCCTTGCGGTCGCCGGCCTCCTCATCGCGGCATCGGCGGTGGTTCCCGGTACCGCCGTCGCCGCCCCATCGGTCGGGCCGTCCGGCACCAGCGAGTTCCGCGGGGTCAACTGGGCGGACCCACGCGACAACTACGCGGACGACGAGGTCGTACCCTCCGGTCTGAGCACGGAGGACGACTACGGCACGACGTACGCCAAGGCGACCGACATCCTCCTCGAGTTCCGGCACGAGACGCGCGCCAACACGGTGCGGCTGCCGATCAACCCCTCGAGCGTCGGCACCGACTGGTGGGACTCGTACCAGGGCGCCATCGACTCCGCCACGGACAACGGGTTCAAGGTCATCCTCAGCTACTGGGAGGCGGACAGCGCCAAGGACGGCCTGGCCGACGACCCCGCCGCCTTCGACGCGATGTGGGACACGGTCGTGGCGGAGTACGGGCGAAACCCGAAGGTGTACTTCGAGCCCATGAACGAGCCGTTCGGCTACACCCTCGACCAGTGGGTGGACCTGACCGCCGGGTGGCTGGACGACCACGACGACGTGCCCCGCGGTCGCGTGATCATCTCGGGGACCGGCTACAACGACGACGTCACCGGTGTCGGCGCGGCCAGGGAGCTGAAGGGGACGCTGCTCTCGCTGCACTTCTACGGTTTCTGGGCCGACCACACGACCGAGGACGAGTGGAAGGCGAACCTGCTCCCGCGCCTCGGCGGGTACGGGTGGCGCACGGTCGTCAGCGAAGCCGGCTCACCGATGACGACGGGTCTCAACTACGGCAACCACGAGGGCGACGTCTACACCTCGTACCTCGGCGCGCTGACCGAGGTCGCCAGGGACCAGGGCATCGGGGTCGTCTACTGGCCCGGCCTCCGGACTGGTGACGCCTACACCCTGACCGAGGTCGTCGGCGACGGCGACCTCGAGGTCACCAACGCCTCGGGGCTGGCCCAGATCCAGTGGGGCTGGCGGCTGCTCAAGAAGGAGGTCCTGAACGACCTGCCGCCCGCACCGCCGGGTGAGCCGCTGGTCAGCGTCCAGCACGGCGTGTGCGTCGACGTCCCGGGCTTCTCGACGACGGCCGGCACGCAGCTCGGCCTGTGGCACTGCAACGGGGGCGGCAACCAGTCGTTCGACTGGACCGCGGACCGGCAGCTCACGGTCTACGGCGACATGTGCGTCGCGCCGAGCGGCGCACCCGCCGCCGGCGGCACGCTCGTCATCGCCGACTGCACTGGCACGCCCGAGCAGCAGTGGGAGCTCAGCGCCGACGGGACGATCAGCAGCGTCGCCGACCCGGCCCTGTGCCTCGCCACCCCGGCGGACTCCTGGGGTCTCACGCTCGCGAGCTGTGACGCCACGGCGGCCACCCAGCAGTGGCGGCGCACGGCGTAGCCGCACCTGGCGCGGGCGGCCCTGCCGGACCTCCGGCGTGGCCGCCCGCCCTGCCCCTGCCCCTGCCCCTGCTACGGAACCGTGATCTCGCCGCGCTCCGCCTTCAGCGCGATGTCCGTGCGGTGGTGCGATCCCTTGAGGTCGATCTTCGCGACCCCCTCGTAGGCCCGGCGCCGGGCGTCGGCCAGGTCGGTGCCGAGGGCAACGACGGACAGCACGCGGCCGCCGGCGCTGACCAGCTCGCCGGTCTCGGAGCGGCCGGTACCGGCGTGCAGCACGTGCACGCCGGGCAGCGCCTCGGCCTCCTCGATGCCCGTGATCGGGTCGCCCGACCGGGCGTGCTCGGGATAGCCCTCCGACGCGACGACGACCGTCACCGAGGCCTCCCGGCGCCAGCGGAGCGGCTCCAGCCCGGCGAGCTTGCCGAGGGCCGCCGCGAGCATGACCTCCGAGAGCGGCGTCAGGAGCCGGGCCAGCACGGACTGCGTCTCCGGGTCGCCGAAGCGCGCGTTGAACTCGACCACGCGCGTGCCCCTGCTGGTGAGCGCGAGCCCCACGTACAGGACGCCGGAGAACGGCGTGCCGCGCCGCGCCATCTCGTCGACGGTCGGCTGGGCGACGCGTTCCACCACCTCGTCGACGAGACCCTGCGGCGCCCAGCCCAGCGGGCTGTAGGCCCCCATGCCGCCGGTGTTGGGACCCTCGTCCTCGTTCCCGACGCGCTTGAAGTCCTGCGCGGGGACCAGGGGGACCACCTTCGCGCCGTCGGACACGCAGAACAGCGAGACCTCGGGTCCGTCGAGGTACTCCTCGACCACCACGGTGCCACCGCCCGCGAGGCATGCCTCGCCGTGGGCCAGCGCGGCCTCGCGGTCGTCGGTGACCACGACGCCCTTGCCTGCGGCCAGGCCGTCGTCCTTGACCACGTACGGGGCGCCGAACGCGTCCAGCGCGGCGGCGAGCTCCGTGACGTCGGTGCACACGTGCGCCATCGCGGTCGGCACGCCCGCCGCGGCCATGACCTCCTTGGCGAAGGACTTGGAGCCCTCGAGCAGGGCGGCCTCGCCGGACGGCCCGAACACCGGGATGCCTGCCGCCCGGACGGAGTCCGCGACACCCGCGACGAGCGGCGCCTCCGGCCCGACGACGACGAGCTCCGCGCCCACCTGCTTGGCGAGCGCCGCGACGGCCGTCCCGTCCAGCGGGTCGATCTCGTGGAGCGTGGCCAGCCCGGCGATACCCGGGTTGCCCGGCGCCGCGTGCAGCTCGTGGGTGGCGGACCCGGACGCGGTCTCCCGGTGCAGGGAGTGGACGATGGCGTGCTCGCGGGCACCGGTCCCGATGACGAGGATCTTCACTGTGGCAGAGGGCTCTCTTGGTGGGTCTCTTGGTGGGTACGGCTCAGCGGCTGTGGATGAGGTCGTGGACGGGGATGATCTCGTCGCGCTTCGGGCCGACGCCGATCGCGGAGATCCGGGTGCCCGACATCTCCTCCAGCGCCTTCACGTACGCCTGGGCGTTCGGCGGCAGGTCCTCGAAGGCGCGGGCCTTGGAGATGTCCTCCCACCAGCCGTCGAGCTCCTCGTAGATCGGCTTCGCGTGGTGGAACGCCGTCTGGTCGGTGGGCATGTCGTCGTGGCGGACGCCGTCGACGTCGTAGGCCACGCAGACCGGGACCTTCTCCATGCCGGTGAGCACGTCGAGCTTGGTGAGCACGATGTCGGTGAGCCCGTTGATGCGGGTCGCGTAGCGGGCGATGACGGCGTCGTACCAGCCGGTGCGGCGCGCGCGGCCCGTGGTGACGCCGTACTCGCCGCCGGTCTTGCGCAGGAACTCGCCCTTGTCGTCGAACAGCTCCGTGGGGAACGGGCCCTCGCCGACGCGGGTCGTGTACGCCTTGATGACGCCGATCACGGAGTCGATCCGGGTGGGCCCGACGCCGGACCCGGTGACCGCGCCGCCCGCCGTCGCGCTGGACGAGGTGACGAACGGGTAGGTGCCGTGGTCGATGTCGAGCATCGTGGCCTGGCCGGCCTCGAACAGCACGTTCTTGCCCGCGTCCAGCGCCTTGTTCAGCTCGACAGCGGTGTCGGTGACCATGGGCCGCAGGCGGTCGGCGTACTGCAGCAGCTCGTCGAGGGTCTCGTCGACCGTGATGGCGCGCCGGTTGTAGACCTTCACGAGCAGGTGGTTCTTCTGGTCCAGCGAGCCCTCGATCTTGGCGCGCAGGATCTTCTCGTCGAACAGGTCCCACATGCGGATGCCGACGCGGTTGGTCTTGTCGGCGTACGCCGGGCCGATGCCCCGGCCCGTCGTGCCGATCCGGCGCTTGCCGAGGAACCGCTCCGTCACCTTGTCGATGGTGCGGTGGTACGGCGCGATGATGTGCGCGCTGCCCGACACGAGCAGGCGGGACACGTCCACGCCGCGCGCGATCAGCGCGTCCAGCTCCTCGAACAGGACCTCGATGTCGACCACCACGCCGTTGGCGATGACCGGCACGACGCCCGGCGACAGGATGCCCGACGGCAGCAGGTGCAGGGCGTACTTCTCGTCGTCGATGACGACCGTGTGCCCCGCGTTGTTACCACCGTTGAACTTGACCACGTAGTCGACGCGGGAGCCCAGGAGGTCCGTCGCCTTTCCCTTGCCCTCATCGCCCCACTGGGCCCCGACGAGCACGACGCCTGGCATGGATCTCCACCTTCTCGGATTGCTCGGGTCGCCCGCGTCGTGCGCACGATGGCGCCCGCGGGCCGCGCCCGAGTCTACTTCGTGGTGGACGTGAGGGCGCGTACCTCGTCCACGGACGTGCCGGAGTCGACCAGGAACTTCGCGCAGCGCTCCGCCTCGTCCTCCTCGCCGATGAGGTGCGCCGCCTCGGAGAGCGCGAGGAGCGCGCGGAGAAAGCCCTGGTTCGGCACGTGGCTCGCCGGGACCGGGCCCTGCCCGCGCCAGCCGGCGCGCCGCAGCGCGTCGAGGCCGCGGTGGTAGCCGGTCCTCGCGTAGGCGTAGGCCTCGACGTTGCCGGAGGCGCTGCCCGCGGCGAGCGCACCCTCCGCGAGGACCGCCCAGACGAGGGACGACGCCGGGGTCTGCGCCGCCACGACCACCGGGTCGTCACCGCTGGTCAGACGCTCACGGGCGGCCGGGAAGTCGTCGGGAAGCAGGGTGGGGGCCGGGCCCTGCAGGAGATTGCCGTGGGTGCTCATGCTCAGATCCTCACACTTTTGGGCCACGCACGGACAAACCAGGCCGCACCGGATTGCCCTCGACGGCACCGGAGACGGTGAATTTTGCCTTTCATCCGGTGCGATCGGGCAACAGTCGTTACGCTCGACACATGATCGAGATCGCGACGTCTCCCACGACGACGACGCTCGTGATCGCCGGCGACCTCGACCTCGCCGAACGAGACCAGTTCCCGGAGATCGCAGCGCGCGTCGTCGGCCTGCGCCGACAGCTGCTCGTGATCGACATGTGCCGGGTCACGTTCATGGACTCGACCGGCGCTGCGTTCCTCATCTCCCTGGCCGACGCCGGCCGGAAGCGGGGCGGCGCGACAGTGATCCGCGGGGCGGACGAGCGCGACCTGTTCGTGCTCGAGGTGTGCGGGGCGATGGAGCTCTTCCGTATCGATGACGAGCACTCGTGCGAACCCTCCGCTCCCGACTCGGGCTTCGCGGTGATGACGTCGCGGGACGACGACGGTTCCCCGTTGTCCCACCGGGACGTCTCCACCGCGTAAAACGTTATCCACCGCGCTCCGCTACGGAAGTAGTCGCGACACTGAGCGATTGCGCCCGATCCCGCACCCCTTTTCGGGCACGTTCACGCGCTGTGATGCCGCCACGGGGGACTGAGTGATTGTGCCCGGACGGGGGTGTGGGACTGGGCACAATCGCACGCCCCGGCGCCCTACTTCGGCGGTGTGGGCTGGCGGCGGAGCTTTGCCCAGACCAGCTTGCCGCTGCCCGAGGGGCGCCAGCCCCACTCCGCGAGGCGGTCCACGATCTGCATGCCAAACCCGCCCAGGCGGTTCGGGTGCCCGTCGGTCGCCACGGGCGGGGCCGGGTTGTTGTCCTCGACCTCGATCCGCAGGCCGTCGCCCGTGTCGTACAGCCGCAGCGCGATGTGCCCCCAGCCGTGCAGCACGCCGTTGGCCACCAGCTCGGACACGACGAGCTCGGCCTGGGCCGACTCCTCGATGCCCCACGCCTGGCACGTACGCAGCACCGCGTGCCGGGCCCGGCCGATCGAGGACGGCTCGCTCGGCAGCATCCAGCGCCGCCACCGCGGCGACAGGGCGGTCTCGCCGGCATCGCCGGTCGGGTCGGGGATCCGCACCACGACGATCGCGACGTCGTCCTCAGGCGCGTCGGCCAGGCGGGAGAGCAGCTCCTCGCCCACGCCGGCGGCGTCGCGCGCCGTGATGGCCGACGCCGTCTCCAGCAGGGCCTCCAGCCCCAGCCGCAGCGACCGGTCGCGCCGCTCGATCAGGCCGTCCGTGTAGAACAGCAGCGTGTCACCGGGCTGGAGGCGCGCCTCGCCCGTCGTCCGCTCGCGCGACCCGAAGCCGACGAGCGCACCGCCGCCCTCGTCCAGCTTGATCACCTGCCCACCCCGCAGCAGGAGGGGCGGCAGGTGCCCCGCACGCGAGTAGCCGATGGTCCAGACGTCCGGCTCGTCCTCGCGCTTCAGCGAGGCGTACACCATGCTTGCCGAGCGCGGTATGCCCATGCCCGCGACGAGCTGGTCCACGCGTTCGAGCACACGGCTCGGCGTCGACAGCTCGAACGCGTACGAGCGCACGACGGAACGGAGCTGGCCCATGGTCGCGGCCGCCTCGACGTCGTGCCCGACGACGTCACCGATCACCAGGCCGACGAGGTCCGGCGAGATCTGCAGCACGTCGTACCAGTCGCCGCCCACCTGCGCGTGCTCCGCGTTGGGGGCGTAGTACGTCCACACGTCGAGCCCTGCGACGTCCGCCTGCTCCGGGAGCATCGCGCGCTGCAGGGTCTCGGCGAGGCGGTGCTCGCGTGCGTACATGCGGGCGTTGTCGATGGCGCTGCCCGCGCGGCGGGCCACGACCTCCACGACGGTGCGCAGCGTGTCCGGCTCGTCGGCCTCGACGTAGTCGCCGGGCTCGTCCTCGTCCGGGACGATGACGACCAGCCCGAGCACGTCCCGCCGTCCGGCGACGGGGTGCACCACCACGGAGTCGGGTGCCTTGCCGAGCTCGTCGGCGAGGCGCAGCGTGAGGTCGCGCTGCAGCCACCCCGACGCCGAGTGCGGCGCGTGCGGGATGTCGAGGTGCAGCAGGACGGGGCCGTCGAGCACGCCGTCGAGCACGTCCTGGACCGAGTCGACGACCTCGAGGATCGGCATGGGGCCGGTGGTCACGGAGTCGCCGAGTGCGTCGACGGAAGGACGGCGGCGCAGGGACTTGTCCGCAATGTTGTCGCCCTCGATGTACCGCGCGTGCCTGCGTCCGCGGCCGCTGGGCGGCGCCGCGACGTCGATGCCCGCCGCGTGCTTGAGGCCGTCGTCGTTCACGTAGAAGCCCGCCCAGCGCACCATCGACTGGAGCAGCTCCGCGATGTCGCGCAGGGCGTACGGGTACTCGAGGTCGGTGAGGATCTCGGTGGTCTGCGCGATGAGGTCGAGGTCCTCGCGCTGCTGCCGCTCGACCTCGAGGCTCGCGAGCTGGGCCGCGTGCCGCTCCATGTGGTCGGAGACGTCGACACTGAACCCGATCCAGTGCGTGATGCGGTCACTGTGGCCCGCGCGGGCAGGGGTGAGCGTGAGCTGGGCCCAGCCGTTCGTGCCGCCGCGCAGGTGGGACCGGACCGTCGTGTGGACCTCCTGGCCCGCGTTCACCAGCTCGGTCATGCGCTCGAGGTCCTGCGGCTCGACGAGCATCTCGCCGAGGCGACGCACCGTGTACCCCGCGAAGTCGGAGAACCGCACGCCCGCGTAGTGCTCGAAGGCGCTGTTCGCCCACAGCATCGGCATGCCGTCCTCGGTGGGCCCGGTGAGGAACACGGGAATGCCCACGTTGACCGCGGCACGCAGGATCACGTCGCCGATCGACGGCGGCAGGGGGCGCGGGATGCCGGTGCTCGGCGCGTGCCTGCGCGGTTCCGCGCCGGACGTCCGGTGGGCGCCGAACGGCGGGTTCGACGGGATGCTCCGGGGCACGCTCGCGGCGGCGGGAGTCGCGGGCAGGCCGGCGTCGAAGCCGTCTCCGTCAGGCGTTCCGTTCGACACGCCGTCGGTTCTGCCGTTCGTCGTCCCGTCCTGGGTGGGACCGAGGCCGAATACGGAAAGGCCAGGGTGCCGCGGCGGCGGAGAGGACGGTGTTAGACCGGATGAATCGGTCAAAATGCCCTCCCAACGGTGTCTCTTGCACGAGGTGCTGTTCCAGCAGGACATTCAACCGTAGATTGGGACGGTCCGAGATCTGAACCTCAACCTCTATCATCGGACCGACACAGCGCCACGACCACTGCTCCCGGAAGGAGAACCGTGCAGGACGGAACTTACGACCCCCCGCGCGGTCCGCAGGGCGGGAGCCCCCAGGACCCCGGCCATAAGACCCCCGAGATCGGCGACCCCGCCAGCATCCACGTCATCGTGGGCCGCTCGCGTGCGCGGATCGTCCTCTCCGGGGAGATCGACGCCGATATCGGCGGTGATCTGCACGAGGCCACTGCCGCGGCCGAGGAGTCACGCCTCCCGGTCGAGATCGACGCGCACCACGTGACCTTCATGGACTCCTCGGGCGTCGCGTTCCTCGCGCGCCTCGCGAGCCGCAGCCCGCACCGGGTACGCGTGCTGCGGGCACCGCCGACGGTGCGCTTCCTGCTGGAGGTGACCCGGATCGGCGACCTCCTCGACATCGTGGACGAGGACCCGGGCTTCGAGCTGGACGACGACGGTCCGTCCGGCCCGCCGCCGTCCGGCGACGCGCCGGCCCCGGCAGGTGTGGGCGGCCCGCCCGCCTCCTGACGCGGCACGCGCGCGACCCGCGCCTCCCGCGGCCTGAATGATCGGTAAAAGGTCAGGTGATCGGCAGTTCAGACTGC
>NZ_JBHXBG010000143.1:0-13878 GCF_042726755.1 Promicromonospora sp. NPDC060271
GAGGAGGCGCAGGACGGTGTCGGCGGTCGCCGGTCCAGGGTTGACGACGGCGATCCAGCCGGCGGACCTGTAGACCGGGTGCGGCAGCACGACGTCGGGTGTGGCCGGGTCGACCGCGGAGGCCTCCGCGCCGTCGAGCCCGGCTCCGGCGTCCTGGGCGGCCGTGAGCTCGCGGAACGTGGCCCGGTCCACATGGATGTTCACGCGCCAGCGCCCGGCCGGGTCGAGGTCCGATCCGGTGTCGTCCGGGTAGTTCTTGGTGACGACCGTGCCGTAGGGCTGGACGGTCCGCGGCATCTGGCCGTCGGGGGCGTAGTAGAAGAAGGCGTCGCCCCAGGCCAGCTCGGGGAAGTCAGGGTCACCGGCTGCGGGCGCCACGACGAGCGAGCCGTCGAGATCCCGCACGGCGTCGATGATCTGGTCGATACTCAGGTGGGTGCTCATGGTTCAAGCATCACCTTCAAGTGCTTGTGTGGGGTTGATGAGATGACGCGAGAGGATCGGCCACCGCTCCGGACCGCCGACGTCGCGCGGGAGTCCGGATACTCCGTGCAGCAGGTCCGGGACCTGGAACGGCTCGGCGTCGTCCCGTCCGCCGTCCGGGCGGCCAACGGGTACCGGGCCTACACGGCTACGCACGTCCGGGCGCTGCGTGCCTACCGCGGGCTCGCGAGTGCCGCCGGGCCCGTGGACGCACGGCGTCTGCTCGCCGCGACATTCGCCGGGGCCGAGGGCGATCCCGCGGAGCCGGGGACGCGCCTCGCAGAGGCCGCCGCCGCGATCGGTGCGGTGCACGTCCGGCTCGCCCGTGAGCGGGAGGAGGCGCTGCACGCGCGGAAGGCGCTCCGTGCCATCCGGGCCGAGGCCGCCGCACCTGCCGTGCCACCGGCGGCGGACGCCGTGCCCGACCGGACCGGCGACACCATGACGATCACCGAGCTCGCCGCCGCGCTCGGCGTGCGCACGTCGACGCTCCGGTTCTGGGAGCAGGAAGGGCTAGCGGTCCCTGACCGCGTGACGACCCTGCGCGCTCGCCGGTACGGGACCGGGGCGATCCAGGAGGCGCGGATCGTCGCGGCCCTCCGCAGCAGCGGGTACGGCATCCCGGCGGTGCGGGACGTCGTCGCGACCCTGCGCGAGGTCGACGGCGTCGCCGAGGGCGCGGGCCGGGCGGAGCAGATCCTGGACCGGCGCCTGGACCAGATCGCCGCCCGCACGGTCGCCCTCCTACGGGCGGGCGCGGACCTGGCCGCTGTCCTCGACGACGTGCGGCAGGACGAGGCAGGACGCCGAGTCAGTCGTCGCTGAGCTGCTTGCCCTGGCGCACCAGGTCCTGCAGCGCGCGCTGCACCTTCTCGACGTCGGGCACGTCGTCGAGCACCATGCCCGGCTGGTCGGTGCCGTCGGAGATCACGAGGGTGCCGCAGCCCCAGAACCGGTCGCTGAGCTGCTTCTCGAAGGTCACGTTGTTGATCCGGTAGAGCGGGATGTCCCGGCCGGTCTGCGTGAGGATGCCGGTGCGCATCGCGACACGCTGGTTGGTGATGATGTATCGCGTCGTGCGCCAGCGCAGGAACGGTCCGGCCGCGGCGGCCAGGCCGAGCACGACCAGCGCGAGCGTCGCGAACCCCAGCACCGTGCCGTCCACCGGCAGCGGCACCACCCACAGCACGACGAGGGCGACGGCCAGCACCACGAGCAGCAGGATCGGCTTGATGACCTTCTTCGGGTGGGTCCGGAGCTGCATCACGATGGTCTCGCCTTCGGCGAGGTGCTCTTCCCTCATTCCGCGAATACTGCCCTACTGCGCCCGGCGGGATCTACTGTGCTGCCAGGTTCCATCCCTCGATGGTGCGCAGGCTGTGCCCGTACCCCAGGAGGCAGACGGCGGCGGTACCCAGCTCGAACCGGGCCCCAAGCCGCGGGTCCACGCCGAGCCAGACCGTCGCGAGCACACGCAGCAGGTGCCCGTGCGCCACGAGCAGCACGTCACCGCCGCCGTCCTCGGCCCGGGCGGCGAGCGTCTCCTCCGCCCTCGCCACCACCCGTGCCGCCCGGGTCGCCACGTCCTCCAGCGTCTCCCCTGGCCGCCCTTCGCCGTGCTCGGCCGACGGCGGCAGGACGCGCACGCCGTCGTCGAAGATGAGGAACTCCCGCCCCAGCTCGGCGGAGACGTCGTGCGAGGTGCGGCCGTCGACGGGGCCGTAGTCCCACTCGGCGAGGTCCTCGTCGACGACGGCGTCCGCGTAGCCCGCCAGCTCCGCCGTCCGGCGTGCCCGGGTCAGCGGGGACGTGTACACGGCAGCGAACTCGTAGTCCGCGAGGGCGCCACCGGCGTACCTCGCCTGTTTCTCGCCGGCCGGGGTCAGCGGGATGTCGGTGCGCCCCGTGTGCTGTCCGCTGGCGCTCCACTCGGTCTCGCCGTGCCGCAGGAGCACGAGCTGCGGGTCGCGGGAGGGCTTCAGGGCCTGCGGTCGTGGCTCGGTGCGGGGTGCGTCGGACATAGGTGGAGCATCCCGCGCCTGACGACGGCCCGCACCCTCGGCACGCCGGGGCGCCGTGACCTGGCGCCGCGGTCACACCGATCGAGATCACCTCTGACCTGGTCGAACACGCCAGGCCAACACGCCGGAGGATCACAGGGACGCCCTGGTGCCTGCCGCGCACCGGACCCTACTGTGGGCACCGTGACCCGTGGCACACCGGCGTCGCACGGCGCCCTCGATCGCTTCTCCACGCGAGGCCTGCCCGCAGTGCGGCGGATCGAGCTGTGGGAGGAGCACAACGCCAACGCCCTGGTCGCCCTGCAGTGCCGCATGCTCGACGAGTCCGCGCTCGAGGCCGCTGAGACGAACCTCCAGCTCGACCGGCTGCACCTGGCGCACGTCGAGGCCAACCCGCACGCCGTCGAGCGCACCGGCCGCACGGTCCGCACCCGCCCCACCGAGTCCGTGGCGCTGTACTTCACGCTGGCGGGCGAGGCGATCTTCGCCGACGCCGACGGCGCACGGACGCTGCGTCCCGGCCAGCTCCTGGTGTGCGACGCCGACCGGCCGTTCCTGCGTGGCTTCTCGGAGGGCCTGGAGGAGCTGGCGGTCAAGATGCCCTACGACATGCTCCGGTCGGTGGGCGGCACCGTGCCGCGCACCGCGCGGGTGATCGACGTCCGGGGCCACACCTACGCGGCGGCTCTGGCCACCCTGGTCGAGCGCGCCGTGGGTTCCCGCGGGGACGGTTCGGCGGACGAGGACGCCCTCGTCGCGCTGGTCACAGCGGTGCTCGGCCAACCAGAGCCGGCAGTCGGCAGGCAGACCGGCGCCCACTTCGCCGCCGCCGAGCAGTACGTGCGGCAGTGGCTGCGTGACCCCACGCTGTCCGCGCGCCGCATCGCGGACGCGATAGGACTCAGCGAACGGCAGCTCTCCCGGGTGTTCGCCGAGTGCGGCACGAGCGTGCCGCGGTTGGTGGCCCGACGCCGGGTGGAGATGGCAGCCCGCATGCTGCGCATGCCGTCCTATGCCGAGCACACGGTCGAGGCCATCGGACTGCGCTGCGGCTTCTCGTCGGCCGCACAGTTCTCGCGCGTGTTCCGGGAGCAGTCGGGCATGTCGCCGTCGGAGGCCCGCCGGTACGACGGCCCGTCCGACACCATCCCCATCGGGTCTTGAGGATTTCCGCCGACTTTCATGGCCATCCCTTTTCCCTGGTGGGAGGCCACGGCAGCCTGTGCGCATGCCTGAGTTCGACGACGGTCTGACCGAGACCGCACTGCCCAGCGGCCCTGCCGACGCCACGCCCACCGATGTCGTCGTCGACACCGACGTGCTGGTCGTCGGCTCGGGGCCGGCGGGGGCTTCCGCGGCCCTGTTCCTGTCCAGCCTGGGGATCAGCAACATCATGATCACCAAGTACCGCTGGACGGCGAACACCCCCCGCGCACACATCACGAACCAGCGGACGATGGAGATCTTCCGCGACCTCGGCATCGAGGACCAGGTCCTCGCGGACGCGACGCCCCACGAGCTGGTGGGCGACACGGTGTTCTGCACGACGATCGCGGGCGAGGAGATCGGCCGCATCCTCACCTGGGAGACCCACCCCGCCCGGGAGGCAGACGCGCGGCTCGCCTCGCCGTCGCTCACCGTGGACATCCCGCAGACCTACCTCGAGCCGATCCTGGTCAAGAACGCGACCCAGCGCGGCACGCAGTCGCGGTTCTCCACGGAGTACCTGAGCCACACCCAGGACGCCGACGGCGTCAGCACCCGGGTGCTCGACCGCGTCACCGGCACCGAGTACACGATCCGGTCGAGGTACCTGATCGGCGGCGACGGCGCCCGCTCACAGGTGGCCGCCGACCTCGGCCTGCCGTTCGAGGGCGCCATGGACATCGCCGGCTCCATGAACATCACGTTCAAGGCCGACCTGACGCACCTCGTGGGCCACCGCCCGTCGGTCCTGTACTGGGTGCTGCAGCCCGGGTCCGACGTCGGCGGGATCGGTGCGGGCCTGGTCCGCATGGTGCGGCCGTGGAACGAGTGGCTCATCGTGTGGGGCTACGACATCGCGGGCGAACCGCCGCGGCTCGACGACGCGGCGGCCGCCGACATCGTGCGCCAGCTCGTCGGCGTCGACGACCTGGACGTCGAGATCACCGGCTACTCCCTGTGGGGAAACAACCAGATGTACGCGACGCACCTGCAGGCCGGCCGCGTCTTCTGTGTCGGCGACGCCGTGCACCGGCACCCGCCGAGCAACGGTCTGGGCTCCAACACGTCGGTCCAGGACTCCTACAACCTGGCGTGGAAGATCGCAGCGGTGCTGAACGGCCAGGCGGCTCCGTCCCTGCTGGACACCTACTCGGCCGAGCGCGCGCCGGTCGCCGAGCAGATAGTGCTGCGCGCCAACAAGTCCGGCGGCGAGTTCCGGTTCATGGAGGTGCTCGGGGTCCTGGACGCCGAGACGCCGGAGGCGATGCAGGCCGCCATCGACGAGCGCAAGGCGAACACCCCCGCGGGCGAGGCGAAGCGCAAGGCCCTCGTGGAGGCGATGGACCTCAAGCACTACGAGTTCAACGCGCACGGCGTGGAGATGGGGCAGTTCTACGAGTCGGCGGCGATCGTGCCCGACGGTTCTCCCCGGCCTGTGGACGAGCGCGACCCCGAGCTCTACTACAAGCAGTCAACGGTCCCGGGCGCGCGGTTCCCGCACGTCTGGGTGGCGGACCCGGACGGCCACAAGCGCTCGACGCACGACCTGGTCCCGTACGGGCAGTTCACGCTCGTGACCGGCATCGCGGGTGAGGCCTGGGCCGACGCCGCGGCGAAGGTCGCCGAGGAGCTGGGCGTGCCCCTCGGCGCCGTCGTCATCGGGCCGGGCCGCGAGGTCGTCGACACCTACTACGACTGGGCGAAGATGCGCGGCGTCGAGGAGTCGGGCGCGATCCTGGTCCGCCCCGACTCGCACGTGGCGTGGCGCGCGCAGACGCTCGCCGACGATCCCGCCGGAACCCTGGGCGCCGCGATCGGGGCGGTGCTCGGGCGGAGCGAGCGTGATGACTGAGCAGACCGAGAAGCAGGCCCGGGAGCAGGCGGCCCGCGAGCAGGACCTCACCGACCGGGTGGTGGCGTCCTTCGACGGTGCGGACGACGAGCGGCTGCGGACCGTCATGCAGGCACTTACCCGGCACCTGCACGCGTTCCTGCGCGAGGTGCGCCTCACCGAGGACGAGTGGAACAAGGGCATCGAGTTCCTGACGGCCGCCGGACACATCACCGACGACAAGCGGCAGGAGTTCATCCTGTTGTCCGACGTGCTGGGCGCCTCGATGCAGACCATCGCCATCAACAACGAGGCCTACGCGAACGCGACGGAGGCAACGGTCTTCGGCCCGTTCTTCGTGGACGACGCCCCGCGCGTCGACAACGGCGGCGACATCGCCGGCGGCGCGACGGGGCAGCCCTGCTGGGTAGAGGGCACCGTCACCGACACGTCCGGCAGACCGGTGCCGGGGGCGCGGATCGAGGTGTGGGAGGCCGACGAGGACGGGTTCTACGACGTCCAGTACGGCGACGAGCGCACCGCCGGCCGCGCGCACCTCTACTCGGACGACGACGGCGGCTACCGGTTCTGGGCTATCACGCCGACGCCGTACCCGATCCCGCACGACGGGCCGGTGGGCGCGTTGCTGGCGGCGTCGGGGCGGTCGCCCCTGCGCGCGGCGCACCTGCACTTCATGGTGACCGCGCCGGAGCTGCGCACCCTGGTGACCCACATCTTCGTGCGCGGCGACGAGCAGCTCGCCTCGGACTCCGTGTTTGGGGTCAAGGACTCGCTGGTCATGGACTTCGAGGAGCTGCCGGCCGGCACGCCCACGCCGGACGGCCGCGTGGTGGAGGGCACGTGGTCGCGCACCCGGTTCGACATGGTGCTCGCCCCACGCGAGTGACCAGCACTGCTCGCTCGCATCAACCGCATCACCTGCACCACTTGAAAGTCAGAGTCACGGCACCACCGACGTAGCACGTACGACTACCGACTTGGAGTGACGACGATGGTTCGCAACGGACGGGTCCGGACGGTCAGGGCGACAGCGGCCTGGGCCTCGACGGCGGTGCTCGCGGGAACGCTCACGGGCTGCGGCGGCGTGGGCGGCGGGACGATCGGCGGTGACGGCGGGGACGACGACGTGCTGAGGATCGGCTTCGTGTCGACCGAGACGGGTCCGTCGGCGCCGTTCGGCGAGGCCAACGCCTACGTGATCGAGGCGATGGAGAAGTGGTTCGCGGACAACCCGGTCACCGTCGACGGGACGGAGCGCACGGTCGAGATCATCGTGAAGGACTCGCAGTCCAGCTCGGCGCGTGCGGGCGAGGTCGCGGCGGAGCTGATCAACACCGACGGCGTCGACCTGGTGCTCACCTCGTCGACGCCGGACATCACCAACCCCGTCTCGGAGCAGTGCGAGGCCAACTCGGTGCCGTGCATCTCGACGGTCGCGCCCTGGCAGCCCTTCGCGATCCGCGAGGGTGACCAGCCGGCCGACCTCAGGTACAGCTATCACGCGTTCTGGGGCCTGGAGGACGTCTCAGCGGTCTACGCGGACATCTGGAGCCAGGTCGACACCAACTCCAAGGCGGCGGGCCTGTTCCCGAACGACCCGGACGGCCAGGCCTGGAGTGCGAACTTCCCCGCCCTCACCGCCGACACGGGAGTCACCATCGACGACCCGGGCCTGTACCCGAACGGCACCCAGGACTTCTCGGCGCAGCTCTCCGCCTTCAAGGGCCACGACATCCTCGTCGGCGTGCCGATCCCGCCGGACTTCACCACCTTCTGGCAGCAGGCGGGGCAGCAGGGCTATCAGCCGAAGGTCGCGACGATCGGCAAGGCGCTGCTCTTCCCCTCGGCGGTCGAGGCGCTGGGCAACGCGGGCGACGGTCTCACCTCAGAGGTGTGGTGGCACCCGACCGCGCCGTTCTCCTCCTCCCTGACCGGGCAGACGGCACAGGAGCTCGCCGACCGGTACGAGGCCGACACGGGCAAACAGTGGACGCAGCCGCTCGGCTTCGCGGAGGCCCTGTTCGAGATCACCGTCGCGGCCGTGGAGAAGGCGGGGTCCACCGAGCCCGACGCGATCACCGAGGCCCTGTCCACGCTCGAGGTCTCGACGGTGGTCGGCGACATCGCCTGGGGTGTCGACGAGACGGTCCCGCCGTACGTGGCCAAGACGCCGCTGGTCGGCGGCCAGTGGCGGCTGGACGAAGGAGAGGACGAGGGCGAGCACCCCTACGAGCTCGTGGTGGTCTCCAACGAGCTGGCCCCCCAGATCCCGACGGCCGGCACGGTGGAGCCGCTCCCGTAGCCCGCCCCGCCCGCTGGTCGAGCTGCCCCGTCGGTCGAGCAGCCCCGTCCGTCGAGCCTGCCGAGATCCCGAAAGGACCGCACACGTGCCCCTGCTCGAGGTGTCGGCCGTCGCCAAGCGCTTCGGCCGGGTGGTCACCGCCCGCGACGTGTCGTTCGACGTCGCCGCGGGCGAGGCGCTCGGCCTCGTCGGCCCGAACGGTGCAGGCAAGACCACGCTCCTCGACATCGTCGCCGGCACACAGCGCGCCGACGCCGGCACGGTGGTCCTCGACGGCCACGACGTCACCCGGCTCGGCGCCGCGGCCCGCGCCGACCGGGGGATCGCCAGGTCGTACCAGGTGCCTCGGCCCTTCGGCGGCCTGACCGTGTACGAGAACGTGCTGGTCGGAGCGTCGTTCGCGGGGCGGCGGCACACCGGGAGAGGCTCGGCACAGGATCCGCACGCGCAGGCCTGGCATGCGCTCGAGGTGACGGACCTGACCGAGGCGGCCAACACGCCGTCGGGCAGCCTGCGCCTGCTGGACCGCAAGCGGCTGGAGGTCGCACGGGCGCTCGCGACCGCTCCGCGCCTGCTCCTGCTGGACGAGATAGCCGGCGGGCTCACCGACCGCGAGCTGCCACGGGTCGTGCGCCTCGTGCGCCGCCTGCGGGACGACGGCGTCGCGATCGTCTGGACGGAGCACGTGCTGCACGCGCTGCTCGACGTCGTGGACCGGCTGATGTGCCTGGCCGGAGGCGAGGTGATCGCGCAGGGCGACCCGCACGAGGTGATCCGCAGCACCCGGGTGATCGAGGTCTACCTTGGCGCGACGGTCGACACGGGCGTTGAGCCGGCGGCGGACCTCGCGTCGAACCAGGCCCCGAACCCGGAACCCACCGGGGAGACCGCATGAACGTCCTGACGGCGGCCGGCCTGGAGGTCCGGTACGGCGATCTGCTCGCCGTGGACGGCGTGTCCCTGACCCTGGCCGAGGGGAAGACCCTCGCGGTGCTCGGCGCCAACGGCGCGGGAAAGTCCACGCTGCTGGCGGCGCTCGCCGGCACGCATGCGCCGACGTCGGGCGACGTGCTGCTCGACGGCGAGCCGGTCACCCGGCTGCCCGCCCACCGGCGCGTCCGGCGCGGGATCGCGCTGGTCCCCGAGGGGCGGCGCGTCTTCGGATCGCTCACCGTCGAGGAGAACCTGCTCATGGGCCGCTACCCGAAGCGCCCCGGACCGTGGGACCTGCGCGCCGTGTACGACATGTTCCCCCTGGTGGCCGAGATGCGGGACCGGCGGGGCGGCGTGCTGTCCGGCGGCCAGCAGCAGGCGGTGGCGATCGGCAGGGCACTGCTGGCGAACCCGCGGGTCCTGCTGCTCGACGAGGTCTCCCTCGGACTGGCGCCCACCGTCGTGACCCAGCTCTACGACGCCGTCCGACGGATCACCGCGGCGGGTACCACCGCACTCGTCGTCGAGCAGGACCTCGATCAGGCACTGCGTGTGGCCGACCGGGTCCAGTGCCTCCTCGGCGGCCGGACCGTCCTGGAGGCTCCAGCCGCCGGCCTGGACCGCGCGACCGTGGCAGACGCCTACTTCGGCATCACCCAGCCCGGCCGATGACCACTCGGCGGGACACCGATCAGCGAGACCGGAGGACCGATGGACTGGCTCAACGCAGGCGTGCAGGGTGTGCTGCTCGGCGGTCAGTACGCCCTGCTGGCCTGCGGCCTTTCGCTGATCTTCGGCGTGATGCGCATAGTCAACCTGGCGCACGGCGTGCTCGCCGTGCTCGCCGCGTACCTCTCGCTGGTCCTCGTGCAGCAGGGGCTGCCGCTGTGGCTCGCGGTCGTCGTGGTGGTCCCGGTCTTCGCCGTGCTCGGCTACGCGGTGCAGCGCGGCCTGTTCAACCCGGCGCTCGCGCAGGTCGGCGGGGACGCGGCGGGCGGGGCACGCGGGGCGGGCGAGCTCGCGCCGCTGCTCGTGTCGTTCGGCGTCGCCGTAGCGCTCACCAACCTGCTCCAGGAGGTCTTCAGCGCCGACACCCGCAAGATCCCCACCGGCGACCTCGCCTCGGCGGGACTGCCCGTCGGCGGCCTGTCGGTGGGTGTCCTGCCGCTGGTCACCCTGGTCGTCGCGGTGGCGGTCATCGCAGCGGTCCAGCTCTTCCTTGCCCGCACCAGCACCGGCCGCGCCATGCGCGCGGTAGCCGACGACGCCGGAGCCGCCGCCATGTCGGGCGTCGACCCGAGACACATGTACGCCGTGGCGACCGCCCTCGCCTTCGCCACGCTGGCGCTCGCCGGCGTGTTCGTCGGGATGAGCACCCAGTTCTCGCCGGGCTACGGAGACCTCGTGCTGCTGTTCGCGTTCGAGGCGGTGATCATCGGCGGGCTCGGCTCGCTGTGGGGCACCCTCGCGGGCGGCCTGGTCCTTGGCCTGGCCCAGACGGTCGGCGCGCAGGTCGACCCGCAGTCCGGGGTGCTCGCCGGGCACCTGGTCTTCCTCGCCGTCCTCGTGGTCCGGCCGGGCGGCCTGATGCCGAGGAGCGTGCAGGCATGAGCGGCCCCGCTGCCGATGGGTCGAGCCTCCGGGAGGGCTCGGCGTCCGCGCGCCCGTCGTCGCGCATCCCCACGGTCACCCGAGGCGGACGCGCCTCGCTGGTCGGCGGCGGGGTCCTGCTGCTGGTCGTGGTGCTGCTCGCCGCCGTCGTGCCCTATGTGGTGACCCTCGGCGCGCTCTCGAGCCTCGTGATGCTCTTCGCCCTGGTGATACTCGGTACCACCTGGAACCTGCTCGCCGGCTACGGCGGCATGGTCAGCGTCGGCCAGCAGGCCTACGTCGGAGTGGGCGGCTACGCCCTGATCCAGCTCGCCGACGCCGTCGGCGCACCGCCGTGGCTGGCCGTGCCCGCCGCCGGCCTGATCGGTGCGGCGATCGCCCTGCCGACGAGCTATCTGGTGTTCCGTCTGGCGGGCGGGTACTTCGCCATCGGCACGTGGGTGGTGGCAGAGGTGTTCCGCCTCGTCACCATGCGGATCGACGGCCTCGGTGGTGGGGCAGGGCTGTCGCTGAGCGCGTTCCGCGGCACCGACCGGGTGGAGCGCGTGGCGTTCGTCTACTGGTTCGCGCTGGGGCTCATGGTCGCCGTCGTCCTCGGGACGTACCTGCTGATGCGCTCTCGCGTGGGACTCGGGCTCACCGCGATCCGCGACGACCGCGTCGCGGCCGGCAGCCTCGGTGTCGCCGTGGACCGCGGGCGGCGGCTCGTGTACGTCGTGGGCTCGGCCGGGGCGGCGCTTGCCGGAGCCCTGGTCGCGCTGAGCACCCTCGGGGTCACCCCGGGGTCGATCTACTCCGTGAACTGGACCGCCGCGATGATCTTCATCGTGGTGGTCGGCGGTATCGGGACAATCGAGGGCCCACTCGTCGGTGCGGTCCTCTACTGGGCGTTGCAGCAGGTCCTGGCGCCGCTCGGCACCTGGTACCTGGTGGTTCTCGGCGCCGTGGCGGTCGCGGTGGTCCTCCTGGCGCCCCGCGGCCTCTGGGGCCTGGTGGCGGCCCGCCACCAGCTCTTCCCCACCGCCCACCACATCCACCCCTTCGCCGTTGGCACGACCACTGCCCTTGAGACGGGCAGGTAGCCGCAACGATCGCGCTCACGACAAAGTTGCGACGACACGGTGAGGGCGATGTCACAGCTTCTTCGGTCGACGCCGCGACTGGGTATCAACCAGACTGGTAGACCCGCACACCAGCGGAGACCACGTGCACCGTAGCTTGTACGCCTGCACCGGAGGAGGACCATGACGGACGCCGACGACGCTCAGTACCACTCCATCGCCAACCCTCGCAGGATCACGCTCATGCACCGGAGCGTCAGCGACACGTACGCGTCGCAACGCGAGGACCGCGAAGCCCCCGACGAAGCAGCTGCCAGCTGACCGCAGCACGCTCGCCGGACGGACTGGTGCTCGACAGTGAGCCCGGCCGCACGCCCCTCGTGGCGGTTGCGGCCGGGCTTTCCGCGTTCTCGGCGTCGCGCGACGTCCACCATTTGAGACAGAGACGACCGCGGCCAAAGTTCACCCGCTGTCCTCGGATCGCCGCCAAGACCTGGCGGTCCGGGCGGCTGCGACGGGAACCGATCCTGTGACGGACCTCACTGTCGTTACATCCCGGAAACAATTCCGGTAGCCTGGACAAGCATCTTCTTCCACAATCTGATGCAGCAGGTCGATGCGGCACGCGGATGGGTACAGCGAGTTCGGCACGGCGAGCCATGCGGGCAAGACCCGCGGCGGTCGGTACGAGGTGGAGCAGGAACTCGCCGCTGGCGCAGTCCCCACGAGGGGTAGGCCGGCCAGGGCACGTCCAGATACGTACGGCGACAAAACTGAGTGGGGAACCCCGGGATGAATGACGAATCGATTCGACACTTTACTGACGGACGCGTGCCCGACGCCGGGATCGCGCACCTCTTCAGCGTCGAGAACCGATTCCAGGCGCGGCTCGACGTGGAAGCCGCACTCGCACTGGCCGAGGCCGAGGTAGGCCTCATCCCCGAGCCCGCAGGTGAGGCGATCGCGCAGGCCGCGCAGATCGAGAAGCTGGACCTCGCCCGCGTGGCCGCCGAGACGAGGTCGGCGAGCCACCCGCTGATGCCGCTCATCGAGGAGTTCGCCCGTGTGGTCGGGCGGGAGCACGGCGGCTGGGTGCACTGGGGCGCCACCACGCAGAACATCACGCAGACGGCTGACGTGCTCGTGCTGCGCGACGCGCACCGGGCGCTCAAGGACCTGCTGGCCAAGGTGCTGCGTGGGATGTCGAAGCAGGCGGAGGCCAGCGCCGCGGTGCCGATGGCGGGCCGTACGCACAGCCAGCACGCGGTCCCGATCACCTTCGGCTTCAAGGTGGCGGTGTGGATCGACGAGCTCACTGCCCACACCGACCGCCTGGAGCGTCTCGAGGACCGGCTGTTCCGCGTCCTGATGGGCGGCGCGGTCGGCACGTTCGCGTCGTTCGGTCCCTCGGGCCGCGAGGTCGAGCGCCGGGTCGCCAACCACCTGGGGCTCGGCACCATGCCCGTCCCGTCGCGCGCGATCAACGACGGCATCGTCGAGCTGGTCCTCGTGCTCGGCCAGGTGGCCGGGACCGCGGGCAAGATCGGCAAGGACATCTACTCGATGATGCAGCCGGAGTTCGGCGAGGCGTTCGAGCCCATCCCCGACGGCACCGTCGGCAGCTCGACCATGCCGCACAAGCGCAACCCGCAGCTCGCCCTCGACCTCCTGTCGATGAGCGCCCAGCTCCGCGCGCTCGCGGCGCCCGCGCTCGAGTCGATGCAGCACGACCACGAGGCCAACGGCGGCATGACCGACCTCCTGGAGTCGACGGTCTCCCGCGCCACCGTCCTGGCCGGCGACATCCTGACCCGCCTGGACGTCATCCTCGACGGGCTGGAGCTCGACGAGCAGCGCATGCGCGCCAACCTCGCGCTGAGCGAGGGCCTCATCGGCTCGGAGTCGCTGATGATGGAGCTGGGCGAGCGCATCGGCCGGCAGAAGGCGCACGAGGTCGTGTACGAGGTGGCGCAGGAGTCGGCGTGCGGCGACGCGCAGTTCCTCGACCTGCTGGTCCGGAACGCGACGGTCAGCGCCTACTTCGACAGGGACGAGATCCGGCGCCTGATCGACCCGCGCGCGTACCTCGGCGAGAGCGTCACCATCGCGCACGAGATGGCGCAGCACGCGCGCGCCGTCGCGGACCGGCTCGAGTTCAGCGCCCGCACGGCCAAGCCCGTCCCGTACTTCCTGCGCGAGACGGTCACGGAGGACGACGGCGACGGCGACCCGGTCGCCACGGACACCGGCATCCACGACACCGGCATCCACATCGACACGGACTCGGGCATCGACCCGGACTCCGACCGGATGGCCCCCGTCGCTCGGACCCCTGAGGACCTCCTGCTCGTCGGCCTCTGATCGGCTGACCCCCCGGGATGTGTCAGACCCCCAGGTCACCCAAGTGAC
>NZ_JBHXBG010000144.1:0-13665 GCF_042726755.1 Promicromonospora sp. NPDC060271
GTCCCAGGTCCAGCGGACCTGGGACGACTCGCCGGCGGCCACCTCGCCGGCCAGGCCGGACGTGTCGATGATGCGCGGCTCCCCCGCGGGCGCACCGGAGTCGGAGACCGGCCGGAGGCCGGTGCCCGAGGGTTCCCGCGAGATCACCGTGTGCATGGGCTCAGTCTGCCCTGGGCCTCTGACACTCGACCTGGCACCCGGTGGAGCCGGGTGGGTCAGCCCGCCACGTCAGCGACCGCCCGCGCCCTGCCCACCACGAAGGCGGCGTGCAGCACGGCCGGCGCGGTCAGCTCACCGGCGAGCAGCCCGCCGGCGGTCCGCTCCAGCGTCGCGAGCCCGAGGTCCCTGGCCAGGGCGCGCGCCTGCTCGACGTCGGACCGCTGCCGTGCCGTGAGGAACGGCCGTCCCGTCGCCGCCGCCGCGACGAGGACGTCGCCGAGCAGGAGCGTCACCCGGCGCACCGGGGTCGGCGGAGCGACCACCGACCGGACGGTCCTCGCCGACGCCGCCTGCGCCCGCAGCTTGCGCAGGCGCCGGCGCCAGAAGTCCCAGAGGCTGCTCTCGAACGTCCATGCCGGCGTGATGGTGGGGCTGACCAGCCGGATCGTGCCCTTGTCGCGCACGAACAGGCCTACCGGCTCGTCCCGGTCCTCGCGCCGCTCGATCGTGACCGCGACCAGCTTCGACCTGACGGACAGCAACGTCTGCACCGCCTGCTCGCTCGTCACGGGCAGGCGGAGCGCGCGCTCGTCGCCGCCGGACGTGACGATCGCGAGCGTCAGCTCCTGCCGCACCTCGTCGATCCCGATCTCACCGACGTCGCGGACCAGCACGAGCCGCACGTTCGCCGGGCGACGCCCGAACCCGACGGCGTCGCGCGGCGCCACCCCGGCGCCCGTCCGTTCCGCGATCTGCTGGAGCTCGGCCAGGTCGAACCCGTCGCCGTCCAGCCGATGGACCACCGGGGTCCCGCCCGCGCCCAGGTCGCCGTCGGGCCTGGCCCGCACCGCGGTCAGCCGGAAGGCACCCTCGCACAGCGTGCCCAGGGACCGGCCCCACAGCAGCGGGCTGGTCCAGCTGCGCTGAAAGCCCGGGTCGGTGCCCGACGCACGGCCGGTCACGACCTGCCGCACCTGACCGGCGACCGTCCCGGAGGCTGCGGCCTCGCTGTCCCAGCCCAGGTAGGCGAGCCCTCGCGAACCGCTCGGCGAGGTCCACCACCGGGCTCCGAGGGGCACCCACCGCGCGACGTCCAGCTCCTCAGCGTCGGTGCGGCTCCCGGCTCCCGCCGGCATCGGGTGGTCCTGGCCGCCGACGGGATCGTCGCCGCTGCCCGTGTCCAGGGCGCGCTGCAGCACCTCGCCCATCGCCCAGACCTCGGCGAGGGCGTCGAGCAGGTCGGACTCGGTGACGGCGTCGTCCCGTCCGGCCAAGCCGCTGACGAAGCCCGCCGCCACGCGCAGCAGGCCGACGAACCGGACACCGCCGACCTGACCGGGCTCGACCGGCTCGAACCCGGCCACGCGTACCCGGCCCGCCAGCGCGACCAGGGTCTCGGCGTCGTCCGGGCCGAGGTGGGACAGACCGCCCGACATGAGCCGTCCTACGACGTCGCGCACCTCCGCGAGCGCCTCCCGGCGACGGCGCAGCACCGCCTCGGAGGGTCCGCGTGGGGCCGTCCGCCGGGTCTCGGACGCCGGTGCGGCCCCGCTCCCAGGCCCCGGGCCGGATGCCCCGGGCAGCGACTGCGCGACGACGGGCTCCGCGCCCTGCGGCGGTGCTTCGGGCGCGACGGCGGCGGCCCACAGGCAGGCGGTCAGGACGTGCTGGCACACGCCCGCCGTCGGACAGTCGCAGGAGACCGCCGCCGGGCCGCGGCCGTCGACCCGGACCGAGGCCCCGGAGACGGCGAGCACCACTCCCTTCGGGTCGTGGGACAGCTCGGTCACGCCGTCCTCGGCGGCGTAGTCCTTGCGGGCGCGGCGCAGCAGCCCGGCGTTGCCGAGCGCCTTGAGCGCGTCGTCGTCCAGGCCCGCGTACGGCGCGGCCCAGGGATAAGTCCTGGGCGCGCTCGTCGTCGGCTCGCTCATGAGAGCACCTCTCCCAGCCACTCGGCGAACCGCTCGGGGGTGAGCGCGGCGACCTCCATGCCGCACTCGGCGAGGTGCCGGGCGGTGCCCTGGTCGTAGACCGGCTCCGCCGCCTCGTCCAGCGCGGCCAGGCCCAGCATCGTGACGCCCGACGACGCCATCCGGCGCACGGTCGACAGGAGGCTGGACACGGAGCCGCCCTCGTAGAAGTCGCTGACCAGCGCCACCACCGTGCGCGACGGGTTGCGCACCTGCTGCTCGGCGTGGCGCACCGCCCGCGCGATGTCGGTGCCGCCACCGAGCTGTGCGGTCATCAGCACGGTGACCGGGTCGTCGGCCACGTGCGACATGTCCACGACCGACGTGTCGAACAGGTAGAGCTGCACGTTGATGCCGGGCAGACCCGAGAGGATCCCGGCGCAGACCGCCGAGTACAGCAGTGACGGCGCCATCGATCCGGACTGGTCGACGAGCAGGATGACGTCCCAGGTGAGCGTGCGCCTGGCGCGGGACGAGAAGCGGACGTCCTGCACCGTCATGCGGCCTTCGGCGTCGACGCGGCCGAGGTTGGCGCGCAGCGTGCGCTTCCAGTCGAAGTTCCGCGCCACCTTGTGCATCGACCGGCGTGACCGGTCGATCCGGCCGTTGACGGCCGTGGTGAACCGGGTACGCAGCCGTTTCACGATGTCCTCGACGACGCGCTGGATCACGCGGCGCAGTCCGGCCGCCGCCCGGTCGTCCAGGGCGCCGCGCACCTGCAGCATCGCGACGGCGAGCTCGCGCGACGGTTCGAGGGTCTCCAGCGCGGTGTCGTCCTGCAGCAGCTCGGTCAGGCCGTACCGGCTCACCGCGTCGACCTGCATGCGTTCGAAGGTCTCGCGCGGGAACAGGCTGCCCGCCTCGCCCAGCCAGCCGAGCGCGGTCACGTCGACGCCGTGCGGCTGGGACCCGCCGAGGCCGGCGCCTCTGCCTGGCCGCCCTGAGCCGTCCCCGCCCTGGCCGACGCGGTGGCCGCGCGCCGTGTACTCACGGTCGTACAGGTACCGCAGGGACCTCTCCAGGCCGTCGTCCTGCTGCCCCACCGAGAGCTGGTCGGCCGCGTACCGGCCGAGCACGAGCCGCCAGCGACGGGCCGTCTCGTCGTCGGAGACCGACGGCGTGGGTTCGGTGCCTGGTTCGGTGCCGACGGGTCCGGTGGTGGCGGATCCGGTCGTCCCGGAGCCGGTGGTGCTCATGCTTCTCCTCGTGTCGTGTCGGCTCCGGGGCCGCCGGCCCAGTGGGCCAGCCCGTCCCGCTCCAGTACCGCTGTCAGCTCCTGGTCGAGGGCGAGCCCTGCCGCAAGGTCCTCCTCGGACAGCGCGACCCGAACGTCCACCTGGTCCACCCGGGCGCCCGTGCGCTCGGCCACCCGCTTAGCCAGCCGGTGCGTCTCGGTGGGGCGCAGCCAGGTGAAGGCTCGCCGCAGGTCGGGCAGGACGGCCAGGAACGCGTCGCCCTGGAGCGTGCGCAGGGCGGCGTCGACGGCGTCGAACATCTCGGGCGTGTGCAGGATCAGGTCCGGGGCCGCGCGCATCACGCCGCCCAGGAACCGCACCGCCGTGCCCGGGTCCGCGCCGGCGGTCAGGGCGCCGCGCACCCGGGTGACCAGGACGTCGTCGGGCACCTCGCCGTCGGTGAAGCCGAGGGCGAGCAGGGCGCCCGCCACTGCCGGTGCGGTGCTCCGGTCGTCCCGCAGGCGCGCGAGCTCACGCACGACGGCGGTGCGGTTCTTCCCGCCGGTTCCCCCGTGGTCGCCGTCACCCGCTGCCGCCGCGTCCCGGAGCAGGGAGCGGAGGTCGATCAGCGTGCCGATGGCGGTGTCCTCGTCCTCGGCTCGTGTCCTGCCCAGGTCGCTGACCAGGTAGGCGGCAGTCGCGAGCGCCTGGCTCACCAGGTCGAGCAGCTCGCTCGCGTGCTCCTCGGCGCCGAGCTCCACCCGGGCGTGCCACAGGCCGAGCAGGCGCCGCGCGCCCGACACCACGGAGCTCAGGTCGCGGTCGGTGTCCAGGGTGGTGCGCAACAGCGAGACGATCCGGGGCAGGTGCGCGCCCATCCCGATCACGAGCGTCTGCGCGACGAGCTGGGCGAGGGCATCGACCGTCGCGGTCCCGGTCCCGGTGCCGGCTCCCGTTCCGGCCGCGGCCCCGGTTCCAGTGCCCGCGAGCCGGGCCTCCGCCTCGTGCAGCCGCGCGACCGCTACCGCGTCCAGCGTCGCGCCGAGGTGCACGAGCTCCACCAGCCGCGCCTCGACCAGCGGTGTCCAGCAGTACTGCCACTCCTCGGTGATCAGGCCGAGCCCGCGGCCCGCCACGTGGTCCGGCCCGGAGACGAGCTGCCCGAAGCCGGCTCCCACGAAGTCGAGCAGCGCCAGCACCTGGCGCTTCGCCCGATGGGACGCCGTCCGGCGCGCGTCGAGACGGGTCGTGCGCGGCACCGAGTCGTCGATGACGAGCCGCACGGCCCGCACCCGGTCCCGGACGTCCCGCACGAGGGGCGGTGACGCGCTGCCCGGCGGCACGTCACCGAGCGACCGGCCGCCGAACACCTCGGCGACGGCCAGCCCCAGCGGCCGCTCGGGCTCGCCGGGCCCGCCGACGCCGCCGTCGTCCTGCACGTAGCAGGACCGCACCGCGTCCAGCAGGTCCGTGCGGCACGGGAAGCTGCGCTCGCGCAGCTCCGCGAGCCGGACGGCGGCCTCGGCCGCCGCGCCGACCTGCGGCAGGCTCACCCCGTGCCCGCGGCCGGCCGCACTGCGTGCGACGTCGACCAGGATCTCCGTGGCGAGGGCGCGTGCTCCGACGGGGCCGGGTGCTGCCGACTCCGGCGCCAGACGCAGCTCCCGGAGGTGCGCCGCGTACAGCCGCTCGTAGTAGCCGGGCGACGGCATGCCCGCACCGTAGCCACGCAGCCCGTCGAGCCGCTCGTGGTCGTACCGGACCAGCCACGCCTCGCCCTGCGCCGGGGGGCCGAAGCCGCCCTCGGGCTGCCGGTCGCGAACGGGCGCGCCCTCCGGCGCACCGGAGAGCGCCTCGACCAGCGCGAGCGTGTGGAACGCACCGGTCACCACGAGCACCGGGCCTGCCTTGCCGTCGGCCGTGCTCGCGGTCGGGCGATCAGCGGAGAGCCGATCGACCGTCTCGGTGATCCTTGCCGCCATCCGCGCCTCGCGGTCCAGCGAACCCTCGCCGGCGAGCACGCTCTCCTCGTAGTCGAGACGTGCGAGCGCCGACCACGCGAAGACGTCGTCGAACACGGCCCGCCAGTCGGCCAGCTCTGCGCTCGCCCGCGCCTCGAAGAGCTGGTCCCAGACCTCGTCGTGGTCACGGCAGCCGAGGCGACGCGCGAGGGCGGCCATGGCCTCCGAGTGCGCCAGGTACCGCTCGGACATGAGGGTCCGTGCGAAGGGATCGGGTCGTGCGGTGCCGCTCCCGATGCCGCCCTCTCCGGCGTCGTCCTGTCCGGGCGCGGCAGGGCCCGAGAGTGCCAGCTCGGCAGCCGAACGCTCACCGAAGGACCGGTCGACGAACGCGAGCTCCGCACCGACGGCCTGTCCGGCGCGCAGCGCCACCCACTCCGGCGAGAAGGACGCGAGCGGGTAGAAGCCGGCGCCCGATCCCGATCCCGATCCCGATCCCTCGAGGCTCAGCACCGCCACCGGCGGCCGCGTCTCCTCGTGCAGCAGGTCCGGGATGAGCCGCGTGAACTCCTCCGGCCCCTCGATGAGGACGGCCGCCGGGCGCAGCTCCTCGATCGCCGCGCGCACCGCCACGGCGCACGCGGGGCTGTGGTGCCGCACGGGGGCGAAGTGGATACCGCGTTCGTCCCGCAGCCTGCCGACGGCGTCAGCGGCCGCGCGCAGGCGCTCGGGTGCCAGCTCCCGGACGACGTCCGCACGCCGGCCCGTGCGGACGCCCGACGCGACGCCGCCGCTCACCGCCGCTCCGCTCACCGCCGATCCGCTCATCGCCGCTCCGCTCATCGCCACAAGGGCTCTGCCGCGGTGAAGAACGCCTTCCAGCGCTTGTCGTTCCGGGCGCGTTCCCGCACGACGTTGTCGACGTAGTGCCGCAGCCGGCGCGCGTCCTCCTCCTCGCCCTTGAGCGCCACGCCTGAGATCTGGCGCGCGATCTCCGCCGCGGTCACCGTGCCGTCGCCGAGGTACCGGGCCTCCAGGGACGCGGCGACCGCGACGTTGACCGCCTCCGCCGTCGACATGACCGTCTCGGGCCGCTTCACGGGCGCGCCCTCGCGCGTGCTGCCGGTCCGCAGGTCCTGGAACACCGTGACGAGCACCTCCAGGACGTCCAGCGGCACGGCGGGCCTGGCGCTGTCCGGCCCGAGCTCGGCCTCCAGCTGGTGCTGCACCAGCTCGATCTCGAACGCCCGGTCGCGCACCGGGGCCACGGTCTCGAAGCTGAACCGGCGCTTGAGTGCCGCGGACATCTCGTGCACGCCGCGGTCCTTGAGGTTCGCCGTGGCGATCACGGTGAAGCCGGGCCGGGCCGCGACCCGGGCGTCGGGTCCGAGCTCGGGGACCATGAGCTGCTTCTCCGACAGGATCGACACGAGCGTGTCCTGGATCTCGGGGGCGCAGCGCGTGATCTCCTCGAAGCGCACGACCCGACCCTCCCGCATGCCCGTGCAGATCGGCGACGGCACGAGCGACCGCTCGCTCGGCCCCTCGGACACCAGGAGCGCGTAGTTCCACGAGTACCGCACGTGGTCCTCGGTGGTCCCGGCGGTGCCCTGGACCGTCAGGGTCGACGTGCCCGAGACAGCAGCGGACAGGAGCTCCGACAGCATCGACTTCGCCGTGCCGGGCTCGCCGACGAGCATCAGGCCCTGGCGTCCCATCAGGGAGACGACGGCGCGGTCGACCAGCGGGTCGTCGCCGTAGAACTTGCGCCGCACCCCGAGCTCGTCGGAGCCGATGATGAACGCCCGTACGGCTCGCGGGCTCAGCCGCCAGCCGGGTGGCCGCTCGTGGCCGCGCTCGGTGTCCCAGGCGTCGAGCGTGGCGAGCTCGCCGGCGTAGCGGACCTCGGCGGGCGGGCGGATCTCGGCCGGGGTGGCGGTCTCAGTGATGGTCATGACTTCCTTCGGTACGCGCATCTGGCGGTGCTGGGTGGGTATGGAGGCTGGGGCTGTGGCGGAGACGCGCCGGGTCAGTACTGGCTCTTCTTCTCCCAGTCCGCGTCGAAGACCCCGCCCTCGGCCACGGTCAGGTAGTCCCGGTAGGAGACGGCCAGCAGGACCTTCGGCACGTCCTTGATCGCGAGGCGGCCTCGCTCGCCCCAGGTGCCGGTGCGGCGGAACGCGAGCTCCCGCATGGCCGCCGTGATGTTCTCCTCGGGCAGGAACGCGCCGGTGAACTCCAGCTCGACGGTGAGGCCGAGCGTCGGGTACTCCTTGCAGTACGCGCTGAACCAGCCGGCATCCTCCGCCTGCGACCGGGTGTACCCCAGCTTGGTGGCCCGGCCGCGGATCGTGAACGAGTCGCTGAGCCAGCCCTCGCGGGTCCTGATCGCTGTGGCGCCGTCGGCCGGCTCGGGCAGCGCACCTGCCTGCGCCCCTGGTTCCTCGGCGCCGAGACCCTGGTCGAACAGCGGCGTGACCTCGTAGTCGGCCAGGTGGGAACGCCAGGCCGGTGCGCCCGACTCGTCGTCGTCCCCGAGGGTGGCCGCGTGCACCAGCGACACCCGCGCGTCGTCGGGGAGGGTGACGTCCTCGTCGTCGACACCGATCAGCGCCCCGCCGTCGCCCGGCCGGAACGTGACCGCCGCCGGGACGCCCGGCAGCTCGGCCGCCCACACCAGCCGCGCGGCGAGGCGCGACATGAGCGGGTGCCCCAGGACGAACTCGCGCCAGTCGGCGAAGGTCCAGGTGCGGCCGGTGACCATGGCCTCGGCGAAGCGCTGGCTCTGCAGCGCCACGACGGCCTTCAGCTCGGCGCGCGACTCCTTGAGCTGCTTCTTCGCCTCGGCGTAGGCCTCGGCGTCGTCGGACGCGCGCCGGGCCGGCAGCGCCTTGACGACCTTGCCCGCCGGGTTGCGCAGCTCCAGCGTGAAGGCCTCGGTGATGCGCCCGGTGACCACGCGCTCGCCGTCGGGCGAACCGAGGTCCAGGCGCAGGATCCCGTCGTCGTCGAAGCCCGCGGTCTGGACGGTGCGGTCGGCGAGCTGGTCGGCGTCCCAGCCGTTGCGGTCGGCGATGTCCTGGGCGAGCGCCGAAGCGGTCTCCTGGACGCTGCGCTGCTTGAACCGGCGCGAGACCGCGAGGAGCTGCTGCACCGCTGCCCGGTCGCCGTTCGCGGCGAGCGCCCGCACGAGGTACTCGGCCTGCGCCCGGCGGCCCTTGTGGGCTGCGAAGTAGTGCTGCGCGGTGGTGGCGAGCTCCGCGCCGGGCATGCCGACGGTGAGCGCGAGCAGCCCCTTCTCCTGCGTGGCCGACCCGAGGTAGGTGGCCTGGTTCTGCCGGTAGAGGCTCTTCCAGAGGTCCTCGACGGTCTGCCCCGCCTGGTTGGCGTAGTACTCCGGGTACCGCTTGATCGAGGCCTGAAGGTTGGTCCAGTTCGTCTGCGCGTGCCGGTCCGCAAAGGCACGGGAGTCCTCGACCGACGGGCCGCGGGTGTCCTGCGCCACCCAGGCGCGCAGCACGAACGAGCCGAGCGCGGCCTGGGAGGCGGCGTCGAGCAGCCCGACGTACCGGGCGATCAGCCCCTCACCGCTCGGTGCCTTCAGCTTGGTGGCCAGCACCACCCACCAGCGGACGACGTCGCGCGGCACGACCGCACCAGGCCCACCGGCGGGCTGACCGGCGGAGCCGGCCCACCGCACCTCGGGAAGCTGGTCGAACGGGAACCAGTCGAGGCTCGCCGGCAGCTTGCCCCTCAGTCCCTTGGTGGCCTCCGCCTCCAGGACCGCCGGCGCGAGGTCGGCAGTGATGTCGTCGCCGAGGGTCTCCAGCGCGGAGAGCAGCGTGGCGCGTGCGGCTTCCCGGCGTTCCTTCTTGAGCGCGGCGCGCAGAGCCGGGACCGCCGCGGGGTCACCGATCCGCGCGAGCCAGGCGGCGGCCGAGGCGCGTACCTCGGCCTTGGGGTCGGCGAGCGCCTGCTCGGCCAGGTTGCGTGCGCCGGCGTGCGCCTCCAGCACCTCCTGTGCGGCGCGGCGGTGCGTCTTGCCCGTCCCGAGCGCGAGCGCCGTGAGCCGCGGCAGCAGGCTCGGCGGGACGGCGGGGAAATCCCGCAGGAGCCGCAGCGCGGTGCCCGTGCCGTTGCGGTAGGGCTCGTCCGTGCCGAGGTGGCGGTCGAGGACGTCCGTGCGCTCGGCGAAGTAGGGCCAGACCACGGACGGCGCGAGCGCCTCGCCGCCCCACCAGGTCTGGAACACCATGTCGCGGACCTGCTCGTCGACGTTCGGCACCCCCGCGCGGACCAGTCCGTCGTGCACCTGGCGCAGGTCGGTGGCCTGGTCGAGGTAGGGCCGCAGAGCCCACACGAAGTTCCGCTGCGCCTCACCGTCCCGCAGGGCGAGCACGCGGATCGCGAGCATGAGCCCTGGCTCGGTGAACAGGTTCCGCAGCTCGTCGGCGAGCCACTGGAAGAGCACGGCGTTCTGGCGACGCGTCTTGTTCGTGGTGGTCACGGCACCGGTCACGCGGTCAGGGACCGCCGCGAGGTCGGCGTCCGTGATCGACTGGAGCTCCTTGAGGGTGCGCTGCGCGCGTTCCGCCCAGTACTTGTTCGCGTTGCCGCCGCTCCTGGCTTGATCGAGCTGCACGCGCGCCTTGGCGATCTGCTCGTCGAGCACCTTGCGGGCTGCGGCCGCCCACCCGGGCTCCACCACCGGGTCCGGCAGGGGGTCGTAGGTCGGGACCTCGATCGTGACGTCCGTACCCGCGCCCGCGCCCGTGCCGCCGTCGTCCAGGGCGCGGGACCGCTCCACGGTCTGCTCCAGGAGCCGCACCCGTGCGCTCTGGCCGGCCGCGACCTTGCCGTTCTCGTCACGGAGCGCGGCCAGCGCCTCGTCGAGCGCCTCGATGCCGCCGTCCAGGGCGACCAGCCGCGTCACCACCTCGCCGAGCTGTCCGGTCGGGACCTTGGCGAGATGGGGCCGCAGCAGGGCGACCTGCGCGGCGTCGTCGTGCACGGAGAGGTGGCCGAGAGCCGTCGTCCGCACGCCCTTCGCCTTGTCGACGGCGAGCGTCGCCACGATCTCGACGAGCCCGGCCTCGGCCGTGCGCTTCCCGATGCGGGTCAGCACCTCCTGCTTGCCGTGCGCGCCGAGCCCGGTGGTGACGTCGGCCAGCGTGCCGACGTGCTCGGTCACGTACTGGTCGAACGCCTGACGCGCGGCCATCGCCTGCCGCGGATCCTGGTACCAGGAACGCTCGTTGGTTCCCCGGTGCAGGATCGCCGTGAGGACGGTGGCCGCGGCGTCGGCGGCGGGTACTCCGCCCTCGACGGCGACCTGCTCCAGGAACGCGGGCGTCAGCCGGGCGGCGACCTCGGTGACCGCCTTGCCGGAGCGGTGCCTCTCGTTGGTTCCCCGCCGCGCCCCGTCGTACACCAGGACGTAGAACCACTCCGGCACCACGGTGGGCACGTCGGAGGTCTCGCACACCTGCGCGAGCAGCCGGCCCAGGCGAGCGAGCACCGCAGCGTCGGCCGACGCGTAGACCCGTCCGCGCGCCGTGATGCCCGAGCCCTCGCTCCAGCCCTTGTGGACCGCCGCGACCCGCTTGACGACGTCGGGCGACACCCACCGCGACCACACCTGCAGCGGTGCGCCGAACAGGCCGTCCAGATCGGTGTTGCCCGACTGCTGCACGTTCACGAGGACCTCGGGTGTCGCGCCCTCGAGCACGTACCCGACGGCGTCGTCGTACACCCCGGTGCCCAGCAGCTTCAGCGGGGCCAGTGCGTCACGCACCGCCTTCGCCGTCGTGTCGCCGCCCGTTACTCGGTCCACCAGTTCCTGCAGCATCTCGTTCCTCACCCAGCCGTCGGGCACAGGGCACACCTCGCCCCTGTGACGCACCGCATGAGCAGTGCGCGCCACAAGGTAGCGGTGACCACTGACAGTGGTCGACGATCCGTCAGGTGGTCGGCAGAACGTCAGGTGATCGACATTCCGAGCTGCCGACCACCTGACGTTCTACCGACCACCCTCCGCAGCCGCGCGGGAGCTACGGGACCAGGCGGTGCAGGTCGCGCGGGAACGGCGTCACCTCGCGGACGTTGGCCGCCCCGACGAGACGCGCCACCCAGCGCTCCAGGCCGATCGCGAACCCGCCGTGCGGCGGCATCCCGTGCCGGAACGCCGCAAGGTACGACGCGTAGGCGGCAGGGTCCTCGCCGCGCGCCTCGAGCGCGGCGACGTAGTCGGCGTACCGGTGCAGCCGCTGTCCGCCCGTGACGAGCTCGAGGCCACGGAACAGCAGGTCGAAGCTGTTGCTCCACCGCTCGCCGCCCGGCGCGGCGCCAGGGCCACCCGGCCCCGAGCCCGGCTCCGGATGCGTGTAGAACGGCCGCTTGGCCATGGGGTAGCCCTCGACCGCGACGAAGTCGGACCCGTGCTCGGCCATGGCCCACTCCCCGAGCGCCCGCTCGTGCTCGGGCGCCAGGTCCGGCTCGTCGGACGGCGCGCCGACCAGCGCGAGCGCGTCGGCGAAGTGGAGCACCGGGATCTCCGCGGGGATCTCGGGCACCGCGATGCCCAGCCGTTCGGCAGCTCCCGAGCCGCGTACGGCGTCGGCCATCCCGGCGAGCACGCGACGCAGCACCTCCAGCACGTCGCGGTGGTCGCGCACGAACCCGAGCTCGACGTCGAGCGAGCGGTACTCCGCGAGGTGCCGCACCGTGTCGTGCGGTTCGGCGCGGAAGACCGGGCCCACCTCGTAGACCCGTTCGAAGACCCCGACCATCTGCTGCTTGTAGAACTGCGGCGACTGGGCCAGGTACGCGGGCCGCCCGAAGTAGTCCACGGGGAACACGTTCGCGCCCGACTCGGTGGCGGTCCCGACGAGCTTCGGCGTGCAGATCTCGGTGAACCCTGCCGCGTCCAGCGTCGCCCGGAAGCCGCGCAGGCTCGCCGCCGCGACCTCCCACCGCGCCTTCTGCGCGGGATGCCGCCAGGTGACGCCCGCATGGTCGAGCATCGTCGGCAGCGCGGCGGTGAGCGCCGGCCGCCACAGCTCGACGGGCGGGGTCTCGGCCGCGTCGGTCAGGGCGGTGATCACCGGCTCCGTGACCTCCACCCCGCCAGGGGCCTGCGGGTTGACGGTGACCGTTCCGGTCACCTCGACGGTGGTCTCCTCCGGCGGCACCTCCGGCGCCTGCCCGACGCCCGTGCGCACCACCACCTGGGCGAGGCCGGTGCGGTCCCGCAGCACGAGGAACGTCACGGTCGCGAGCTGACGACGGCGGTGGACCCAGCCCTGCAGCCGCACGGTCGAACCCGGCGGGGCGGCGGACAGGTCGTGGGCGAGCGTGCGAGCCGGGGCTTGCGAGGGTGGTCTCATCAGTCCTCCAGAGAGCGAAGGCCCTGGAGGAGCGGGCGGGGGCTAGGTCGCGGTGCCACCACTCCTTCGCCGGGAGACCCCGGCCTCTCGTCGGTACGCCGCACGCGCGGGCGGTGCGTCCGCCCGGGAACCCGGGCCGAGGTTTGTCAGGCCTCACGCTCGCCACCCAGAGGTTATGCCCGACGGCGTCCTCCCCGCCACACGTTTCGGGCCGCCGCCCGTGCGCGGCATCGGAAGTTAGGTTCACCTAACCGGAGTTGCTATGCTCGGGATGTGGTGACACTTTGTCAGCACGTTTCCGTCGCGCCGGAGGAGATCTACGTGAGCTTGCCCGTCGAGGAAGCAGTCCCCCTGTCCGCCCTGCTGCGCCAGAGCACGCGCGACGAGCACGACGCCGCGAACTCGGAGCAGTTCATCGAGGAGCTCATGTCCGGGGCGCTGACCCGGGCCGCCCATGCCGACCTCTCGGCCCAGCTCCTCGTGGTCTACGAGGCGCTGGAGGAGGCGAGCGCCGCCGTGCGCGACGACGAGCGCGGCGCAGGCCTCGTCTTCAACGAGCTCACCCGTGTCCCGGCCATCGAGCGCGACCTGGCCTACCTCTACGGACCCGCGTGGCGCGAGGAGATCCGCATCCTGCCGGCGACGCACCAGTACGCGGACCGCGTCCGCGAGATCGGCGGCAGCCTGCCGCACTACGCGGCGCACTCGTACACGCGCTACCTGGGCGACCTGTCGGGCGGCCAGATCGTGAAGCGCATGATGAGGCAGCACTACGGCCTGGACGAGGAAGGGCTGGCGTTCTACACGTTCCCGGACATCCCAAAGGTCAAGGTGTTCAAGGACGCGTACCGCAACGAGCTCGACCAGCTCGACCTGGACGAGGACGAGGTGGCCGCGACGGTCGCGGAGACGCACCACGCCTTCCACCTGAACCGCGCGGTGTTCACGGAGCTCGCCGAGATCCACTGCTGACCCCCGAGGTGTCAGACGCTCAGGTCACCGGGGTGACCTGAGC
>NZ_JBHXBG010000145.1:0-13623 GCF_042726755.1 Promicromonospora sp. NPDC060271
ACTCTTTTTGGTTGTTTTGACATGATTTCTGTCTTAAAAGCTCCGTATTAATTGGCAACGGACCGATCTCACGTCAGGGGAAGCGGCAAGCGACCGAACTCGCGTGACCCCGGCCGGGCGCTGATCAGCCGGCGACCACCCGCACCAGGTGTTCCGCCACCGCGCGGCGCTGCGCCTCCGGCAGGTCGCGGTAGGCGAGTGCCTCGAACATCCACAGGCCGTCCGCGGCGAGCCTGGTGACCAGCCGGGCCATGGCCGCGGCGTCGGCCCCGACGTCGGCGGGAACGGGCGCCCAGCGTTCCAGGACGCCGTTCCACGGTGCCGCCCACTCGGGGTGCGTGGCCGACTCCAGCATGAGCTGCAGCTCGGCGCGGGTCGCGGACCGGGCGTTCACGCGGATGTAGGCGGACAGCCGCTCGTCGGCGGAGAGCTCGTCGACGGGCCGGCCGGCCTCGGCCAGGAGGGACGCCTCCCAGCGGTCGGCGAGGTGCTGGTGGATGGCGACGAGCAGGCCCTCGCGGGACGGGAAGTGGTACATGATCCCGCCGCGCGTCAGCTCTGCCTCGGCCGCCACGGAGTCGAAGGTGACGGCGGTGACGCCCTCGCGCTGGATGACGCGGACGGCGGCGTCGAGGATGCGGTCGCGGTTGCTCGGTCGCACGGGGTCTCCGGGGTGCTCGGTCGTGGGTCAGTGGCCGGAGCCGTAGGCGGAGGACGCCGACCCGGGCCCGTAGGCGCGCAGCAGCGTGGTCGTGACGATCGCGCCGACCGTGAGCACCCCCGCGCAGACCACCATGACCGTCGAGTAGCTGTTGCCGAACGCGCGGAACGCGGCGTCGAGGACCTCGGGCCCGCTGCCGGGCGTGGCCAGGGCGTCGGTCAGGGATCGGCGCGCCTCGACCGGGGCGCCGACCGGCAGGCGGACGGTCAGGGTGTAGATGGTGGTCAGCAGCGAGCCGAGCAACGCGACCGCGGCGAGGCTGCCGAACTCGTAGGAGACCTCTTCCACCGAGGAGGCCATGCCTGCCCGCCGGGCGGGCACGTTGCCGATGATCGCCGTCGAGGCGACGGACATCGCCGCGCCCAGCCCGACGCCCGTGACGAGCAGGCCACCGAGCAGCCAGCCCATCCCGTGCGGGACGGCGACCAGGGTCCAGCCCACCCCGAGCGCGCCGACGCCGAGGCCGCCGCCTATCAGCAACCGGAGGCCGACGACGTGCAGGAAGGCGCCACCGAGGATCGACGACGGCAGGGAGCCGATCGCGACGGCGGCCACCAGCAGTCCCGACTCCAGGGGCGAGAAACCCGCGACGAGCTGGAACCGCTGAGTCGTGGCCAGCTGCAGGCCGCCCATCGCGAACATGGCGAACGCCGCGGCCAGCACACCGGAGGCGAACGCGGCGTTGCGGAAGATCGACAGGTCCAGCAACGGGAACGGCAGACGCCGCTGCCGGCGGACGAAGAGCCACCATCCGACGACCGTCGCCAGCGCCGCGCTGAGCAGCACGGTTCCCGAGCGGTCGATCTTGACGACCTCCTTGATCAGCACCACGAGGCCGATCAGCGTGATCAGGGCCTGCACGGAGGAGACGAAGTCCCACTTCGTGCCTGGGTGCGGTTCGTCCTGCGGCGCGACGGCGACCCCGAGGACCAGGGCGACGAGGACGACCGGCACGTTGATCAGGAAGATCGAGCCCCAGGCGAAGTGCTCGAGCAGCGCGCCGCCGACGATCGGTCCGAGCGCGCCGCCCACCACCGAGAGACTGCCCCACACGCTGATCGCGATGTTGCGCTCACGCTCGTTGACGAAGGCCACCCGGATCAGGGCGAGCGTCGCAGGCATCATCGCCGCCGCGCCGACGGCCAGCAGGCCGCGCGCGGCGATCAGGACCTCGGGCGTTGGTGCCGTGGCCGCGAGGAAGGAGGCGAGCCCGAACACGGCGAGGCCGGCCAGGAACATGAGCCGGTGGCCGAACCGGTCGCCGAGGGTTCCGGTGCCCAGCAGGAGGCCGGTCATCACCAGCGGGTACGCGTTGATGATCCAGAGGCTCTCGCTCCAGCTCGCGTCGAGCTCCCGGGTGAGCGTCGGCAGCGCCGTGTACAGGATCGAGTTGTCCAGGGTGATCAGCAGCAGGCCCGCGCCTACCGTCACCAGCAGCGTCCAGCGCCGTCGGGGCCCGAGCAGCGACGCGGGAGCGTCGACCGGAAGGCTCATCGTCATGAGTCGTAACTTTACCATCTAGAAGGTTAAGTTACTCGGCGAGCGGAGAGGGTCCGGAACGGCGGAGGCTCCCCGGTGCGAACACCGGAGAGCCTCAGAGATTCACCCGCCGATCCTACGGCCGGACGCGCGTTTACGCCCGCGGCCACTGTTGCGGCGTCGGCCACTTCGCGGTGCGGCCGTCACCGCTGGAGGTGCCCGTCAGGCGACGCCTGACCCACGGGCCGACGTGCTGGCGCATCCACGCCGCGTTGGCGCGCGCCGTCTCGCGGAAGGCCGCCGGCGGGGCGGCGTCGAGCGGGGCGTCGTAGGCGGCGTCGTCCGGCGCGAGGCCGAGCGCGTCCAGCGCCGCGTTCGCCACCCGCTCGTGCCCCTCCGGGGTGAGGTGGATACGGTCGTCGGACCAGAGGCGCAGGTCGCCCAGCGCGCGCATGCCCCACAGGTCCAGGACGTGCGCGCCGGTCCGGCGGGCGATGGACCAGACGTTCGCGTTGAAGGCGCCCACGCGGCCGTTGGTCCAGCTCAGGGCCGCTCCAGCCTTGAAACCCGTACCCATCAGGACGTCGGCACCGGTCGCCCGGAGTGCGACGACGGCGTCCTCGAGGGCGCTCGAGATCGCGTCGATGTCCGCCGAGGCGCGCAGGATGTCGTTACCGCCGCCCACCAGGGACACGAGGTCGGGCTGGGCGCCGATGGTGACGTCGAGCTGCTCGGCGATGATCGGGCGCAGCTTGCGGCCACGGATCGCGAGGTTCGCGTACTCGAGCGGCGTCTCGCCCGCGGCAATCCGGCGTGCCGAGAGGATCGCGGCGAGGTTGTCGGCCCAGCCGCGCTGGATGTCCGGGGCGTCGGGGTACGGGTCCCACAGGCCCTCCGAGAAGGAGTCGCCCATGGCGATGTAGCGCGCCCAGCGGACGGGTGCGGCGGTGGGGAGGTCGGGGGACTGGCCTTCCGGTTCTGGGGTCGTCGTGGCGCTCACAGCGCCCATTCTCCCGCCCTGGGCGGGAAACTTGCTGGCCCGGGGGTGTGACGGGCAGCACAAACTGGCAGTGTCAGAGGGTGCCGGTAACCTCCTGCACGTGGAGACCATCGTGAACCCGACGCCCCCTGTCGACACCGCCGCCGCCTCGGGCCCGCCCCCGTTGTCGCAGGTAGTCGCCCCGGACTGGGCGGAGGCACTGGCAGACGTCGAACCGCGCATCCACGCGATGGGCGATTTCCTGCGCGCGGAGGTCGCCCAGGGGCGCACCTACGTGCCAGCGGGAGAAAACGTCCTCGCTGCGTTCAAGCGGCCGCTCGCGGACGTACGCGTGCTCATCGTGGGCCAGGACCCGTATCCGACGCCGGGCCATGCCATGGGGCTGTCGTTCTCGGTGCAGCCAGAGGTGCGGCCCGTGCCGCGCTCGCTGGCGAACATCTACAAGGAGCTGCAGGACGACCTCGGCGCCCCGCTCCCGTCGAACGGCGACCTGCGGCCGTGGGCCGATCAGGGGGTCATGCTGCTGAACAGGACCCTCACCTGCAGGCCCGGCGCCTCCGACTCGCACGCGGGCAAGGGCTGGGAGGAGGTCACGGAGGCGGCGATCCGTGCGCTCGTGGCACGGGGCGGTCCGCTCGTGGCGATCCTATGGGGCGCGAAGGCGCGCAACCTGAAGCCGTGGCTGGGTGACGTGCCGATCGTCGAGAGCGCGCACCCCTCCCCGCTGTCGGCGCGCAGCGGATTCTTCGGGTCGAAGCCGTTCTCGCGGGCCAACGCGCTGCTCGAGCAGCAGGGTGCGCAGCCGGTCGACTGGCGCCTTCCGTAGGGACGGCCACGAAGCTCTGTTCTGGCGTCGGGTGGCGGGTCGGCGTGTTGACACTGTGAAAGGGGAAGAGTGAAGAACAGTCACGTCCTTCGGCTGCGCGGTGAGCCGGTGAGCGAGGTGCTCGCTCCTGGTGTCGGTAGCCCCGATGCCGACCGGGTCGACGGCGCAGGCAACAAGCTCTCCGACCGCGACCGGGAGATTCTCGCGTTCGAGCGCCGCTGGTGGAAGTATGCGGGCGCCAAAGAGGAGGCGGCACGGGAACTCTTCGATCTGACGGCCACGCGTTACTACCAGGTTTTGAACGCGCTGATCGATACCCCAGCCGCCCTCGAGTACGACCCGATGCTGGTCAAACGCCTGCGCAGGGTCCGATCGACCCGCCAGCGGGGACGCTCTGCACGACGGTTGGCCGATGAGAACCACTGAGCGGGCACCGATCCGACACAACGACCCGCTACTCTCTCTGCCGTGACGAAGAGTGGCTACCCCTACCCGCCCGACGAGTTCGACGTCGCTGTCCCCGGGGGCGCACCTGTGGGTGTGCACCGTGCACCGCGCAGCGGTTGGAGCTCGGCCTGGCCGTTCCTGCTGGTCGCTGTAGTGTGCGCCGCCGTGGCGTGGGGCGGCATCACGCTGCTGTCCGGAGGTGACGACCCTGCAGAGGCGCAGGGTAGCCCGTCGCCCTCGGCCTCGTCCTCGGCATCCGGTTCGGCCCCGGAGCCGAGCGCTTCGCCGAGCCCGTCGGCGTCTCCCGAGACGCCCGAGACGAGCGTGGCTGACCTGGTCGCGGCCGCCGACCCGGCTGCGAAGTACATGGTGTTCAACCTCGGGAACGTCCAGGGCCTCGCGCAGACGACCAGTGAGAGCCTCGTTTCCGGCGGCCTCGGTGGCTCGGAGTTCACCGCGACGCCTCCGGAGGCCGACCTCTCGGCTGTCACCTCGGCCGGAGCCAACGTCGTCTGGTACGGCAGCGGGCGTGACAAGGAGGCCAAGGCGGCCGCCGCGATCCTGGGCATCCCGGAGGCCAACGTCGTCGAGAACGCCGCTGTGACGAGTTCCCCCCAGGCCGTCTGGGTCTTCGTGTTCACGGCACCGGCGGGCTGACGGCGCCGGCCGGGTGAACGTGCCGATGGCAGCGTTGTCGTCGGCATTCGGTCAACCACTGGTTGGCTCCCGGGCAGGGCCGGAGTGTGGCCGATTCTCCGTCCGGCTCGTACCACCAGATTGATATCTGCCTGCCCGGAGCGTGCCTCAGGCCGCTGACCTGCCCGTTCGCCATCCGCTTAATACCCCATACGGGACATAGAGGGTTCCCTGGTGTGAGCCGGACCACTAGGCTCGAACCACCACGGGTCGACCGAGTGTCCCGTGCAGAGGTACAAGGAGAACTACGCATGGCCCAGGGCACCGTCAAGTGGTTCAACGCCGAGAAGGGGTATGGCTTCATCACCCCGACTGCCGGCGGCCAGGACCTTTTTGTTCACTACAGCGCGATCCAGTCCGATGGCTACCGGTCCCTCGACGAGGGGCAGGAAGTGGAATTCGAGGTGGGGCAGGGACAGAAGGGCCCGCAGGCAGAGCAGGTTCGTCCGCTCTGATTCGATGGGACGACGGGCGGGAAGGGCCCGCCCGTCGCCCGCCGCCCCCCAGGACAGCCGGGACCCAGACCCCGGCGTCCGATCTGGACGGTCGACGACGACCGTCGTTGCCGCGCAGCCGGACGATGATGCCCGACGCCGCCGAGCAGCCGCCCGTACCGCGGCTGCTCGTACTGGCACCTGGTCCCCCGCCAGGCGAGCCTCGACCGGTAGGGCTGTCCCCCGCCATCGGCCGTCCGGCCCGATACCGTGATTCGATGGGGGAATGACCCTGCTCGACGCGGTTGTAGTGGGTTCAGGACCCAACGGCCTGGCCGCCGCGGTGACGCTCGCCCGCGCAGGGCTGGGAGTACGGGTCCTCGAGGCCCAGCCGACGATCGGCGGTGGCGCCCGCACCGTCGCGATCCCCGAGCTCGCCGACGGCATGCTGTTCGACCTCTGCTCAGCCGTGCACCCCATGGCCTGGGCGTCGCCCTTCTTCCGGTCCTTCGATCTCTCCGCCCGCGGCGTCGAGCTCGTCGCACCTGACGTCGCCTACGCACACCCGCTGGACGGTGACCGCGCGGGCATCGCCTTCCGCGACCTGGCTCGGACGGCCGACCGGCTCGGGCCTGACGGCGATGCCTGGAGCGGCCTCCTCGGCCCGCTCGCCGCCCGCTGGCGGCAGGTCACGGCGCTCGCCCTGGGCGACAAGCGGACGGTGCACGGCATGGCAGAGGGCGTGCCCGGTCTCGACGGCCACACGCTGCCCGTGCGAGCCCTCGTCTCGATGGTCCGGCCCGGTCTGCGTTTCGGCACCGCTCTCCTCGAACAGGGTGGGCCCCGCTGGGACCGCCGGTTCCTCACGGACGAGGCCAAGGCGCTGCTCACCGGCGTCGCCGCACACAACATCACACCGCTTCCATCGTTCGGGGGTGCGGGGACGGCCCTGCTCCTCGCGGCCCTGGCGCACGCCGACGGCGGCTGGGCGATCCCGGTCGGCGGCTCCCAGGTGATAGTGAACGCGATGGTCCGCGACCTGGAGGCGCACGGGGGAACCGTCGAGACCGGTCGCCGGGTCGAGTCCTGGTCCGATCTGCCGCCCGCGCGTGCGGTCTTCTTCGACACCACGCCAAGCACCCTGCTCCGGATCGCCGGGGACCGGGTGCGGCCGGGGCGTCGTGCTGCCCTGCGGCGGTTCCGGTACGGGAACGCGGCGGCCAAGGTCGACTTCGTCCTGGACGGTCCCGTCCCCTGGCGGGTGCCCGATGTCGGGCGAGCCTCCACGGTGCATGTCGGCGGGACCCGGGCCGAGCTGGTCGCCGCGGAGGACAGCGTGGCGCACGGGCTGCATGCCGACCACCCCGTGGTCCTGGTCAGCGACCCGAGCGTCGCCGACCCGAGCCGGCCGCGTGGTCCCGTGCGGCCCCTGTGGACGTACGCGCACGTGCCGGCGGGATCCCCTCTGGACGTCACGGAGGCGGTGACCAGGCAGATCGAGCGGTTCGCGCCCGGCTTCCGCGACGTCGTCGTCGGCTCGCGGTGCATACCCGCCGCGCAGATGGAGCTCCACAACCAGAACTACCCGGGTGGCGACATCTCCGCGGGAGCGGCCACGATGTGGCAGATGGTCGCGCGCCCCACGCTCGCGCCCGATCCCTACCAGGTCGCCGAGGGGCTGTACCTGTGCTCCGCCTCGACCCCGCCCGGGCCGGGCGTGCACGGGATGGGCGGCTGGCACGCCGCCCGCAGGTCGCTGCTGCGGGACTTCGACGTCCGCTCGCTGCCGGACCTCCGTCCGTGACCCACCCGACCCGGACGCGTCTTGCACTCTCATGGTCCGAGTGCCAATAATGTCTTAGCACTCTCCGTCCGAGAGTGACAGCAATGGTCGAATGGTGAGGCCTCCGGTCACGGCGAGACATGATCGCCGGGACGGCAGGCCGTCCGTCGCGGGCACCGGCCGGCCTGGACAAGCCACCAGCGGAGGATTCATCCCCATGGCCAAGATCATCGCTTTCGACGAGGTCGCTCGTCGAAGCATGGAGCGCGGGCTCAACCAGCTCGCCGACACCGTGAAGGTCACGCTCGGCCCGAAGGGCCGCAACGTCGTTCTCGACAAGAAGTGGGGCGCCCCCACGATCACGAACGACGGTGTCTCCATCGCCAAGGAGATCGAGCTCGAGGACCCGTACGAGCGGATCGGTGCGGAGCTCGTCAAGGAGGTCGCCAAGAAGACGGACGACGTCGCGGGCGATGGCACCACCACCGCCACCGTGCTCGCCCAGGCGCTCGTGAAGGAGGGCCTGCGCGTCGTTGCCGCCGGTGCCAACCCGATCGCCGTCAAGCGCGGCATCGAGAAGGCCGTCGAGGCCGTCACCGAGCAGCTCCTGAACGCCGCCAAGGACATCGAGACCAAGGAAGAGATCGCTGCCACGGCCGCGATCTCGGCCGGTGACCCGGCGATCGGCGAGCTCATCGCCGAGGCCCTCGACAAGGTGGGCAAGGAAGGCGTCATCACCGTCGAGGAGTCGAACACCTTCGGCCTCGAGCTCGAGCTCACCGAGGGTATGCGCTTCGACAAGGGCTTCCTCGCGCGCTACTTCGAGACGGACCCCGAGCGCCAGGAGGCCGTGCTCGAGGACCCGTACGTCCTGATCGTCGAGTCGAAGATCTCGAACGTCAAGGACATGCTGCCGCTGCTCGACCAGGTCATGAAGTCGGGCAAGTCGCTCCTCATCATCGCCGAGGACGTCGAGGGCGAGGCCCTGGCGACCCTGGTGCTGAACAAGATCCGTGGCACCTTCAAGTCCGTCGCCGTCAAGGCCCCGGGCTTCGGTGACCGCCGCAAGGCCATGCTGCAGGACATCGCGATCCTCACCGGCGGCCAGGTCATCACCGAGACGGTGGGCCTCAAGCTGGAGAACGCGACGCTCGAGGAGCTCGGCCAGGCGCGCAAGGTCGTCGTCACCAAGGACGAGACCACGATCGTCGAGGGTGCCGGCGAGGCCGACCTCATCGCCGGTCGCGTGAACCAGATCCGCAGCGAGATCGACAAGTCCGACTCGGACTACGACCGCGAGAAGCTCCAGGAGCGTCTCGCCAAGCTGGCCGGTGGCGTCGCCGTCATCAAGGCCGGCGCGGCCACCGAGGTCGAGCTCAAGGAGCGCAAGCACCGCATCGAGGACGCCGTCCGCAACGCGAAGGCTGCCGTCGAGGAGGGCATCGTCGCCGGTGGTGGCGTGGCCCTCATCCAGGCCGGCGCCGTGGCGTTCCCGAAGCTCGAGCTCGACGGTGACGAGGCGATCGGCGCCTCGATCGTGCGTGCCGCGATCGACGCCCCGCTCAAGCAGATCGCCATCAACGCGGGCCTCGAGGGCGGCGTCGTGGCGGAGAAGGTGCGCAACCTCCCGTCCGGTCAGGGCCTGAACGCCGCGTCCGGCGTGTACGAGGACCTGCTCGCCGCCGGCGTGAACGACCCGGTCAAGGTGACCCGTTCCGCCCTGCAGAACGCCGCGTCGATCGCCGCGCTGTTCCTCACCACCGAGGCCGTCGTCGCCGACAAGCCGGAGCCCGCCGCGGCCCCGGCCGGCGACCCGTCGGGTGGCATGGGCGGCATGGACTTCTGAGTCCCGGCTGACCCGCCCGGGCCTCGGCCCGGGCACCGTGTCCGACGCCGGCCGGTCACCCTCCCTACGGAGGGCGACCGGCCGGCGTCGGCCGTTTGTCGGTGAGGACTGCCCTGAGGACGTGTCAGGAGAACATGCGAACTGCCGCCGCCTCCGCCTCCGCATAGGTGCGGGCCGCGGCCGCCAGAGCCGTCTGGATCGCGTCCAGGGCACCCTCCACCTGTGCCTGCGCGCCGCGCCACTGCGCGACGGTGCCGCCGAACGCGGCCGCCGCCGGACCCTGCCAGGTCGCCTGCAGGGCGTCGAGATTGCGCATCAGCGCCCCCACCTCCGTCCGCACGGCCGCCACCGAGCCCGCCACTGCCGCGCCCGCCTGTTCCACCTGATCGCTGTCGACCTCGAACCGCATGGTCATCCCTCCCGCGCGCCGGCCCGTCCGGCGTCGTCCATCCGACGGTAGGTACGCGCGGCCCGACGGCGGGGCGTGTCCCGGGCCCGCTGTGCACAGACACGCCCCGACCGGAGGTGTGGTCGTACTCCGACCGCTGCGCGGCCGTGGGGAGGGTCCGGCTCAGACGGCGTCTAGCTTGGACTGCTCCTTGCGCAGCCGGTGCAGCTCCATGTCGAGGTTCTGCCGCGCGGGCTCCTCCCACGCCGCGCCCATGGGGCTCAGGAACAGCGATTTACGGGCGAGCAGCCGCTCGATGACCCGGATCCGCGCCCTGAGGTAGTCCTCGATCGGGATGTGCGCGTACTCCGCACGCACCGCCGCCTTGTACTCCTTGTAGCGTTGGGGTTCGGCGGCGAGCATCGCGAGGTCGGCGTCGTTCAGCACCGCGGCGTCGAAGTCCGTGGGGTTCGGCGCATGCCGGACGATTGCGTTGACCAGCGCGGCCACGCGGTCGGCGGCGCGTGCGGGCACCCCGAGCCCGGTCAGCTCGTCGTGGGCGAGGAGCGCGGAGGCGGTCGACTGCTCGCCGCCCTGCGAGGCCTCCGCCACCTTCTTCTCGGAGCTGAACACCGCACCGTGGTACCAGGCGGCGAGACGCACCAGGTCGGGCTCGTGCGTCTCCTCCGCGAGCTGGTCCACCCGGTGCAGGACGGCGGCGAGGTGGCGCAGGTTGTGGAAGTGCCTGTGCTCGTCGGCCCAGCGTCCGAGGAGAGCCTGACCGACCTCCTCGATCGCTTCGGTCCCCGCCGTGGCTCCCGCGCCCAGCGCACTGCGGACGAAGGACGTGAGCAACCACTGCGGCGCGTCAGACGTCAGCACGCCCATGTGAATTCTGCCTAACGGTCGATGTCGGTCACTGCACCGCCAGCCTATTACCGAATGGGTCAGCGGCGACTACCACCGTCTTGGATGCTGGTCACGACTCCGACACATCCTGCCGGCTCAGGCTGTTGTGCTCAGCGCAGCCGCGACTCAGCGCTGTCGTGCCTCAGAGCGGCAGGGTGACCTGGACGGTCAGGCCGCCGCCGTCGGTCGGCGTCACGTCGACGTGCCCACCGTGCGTGCCCACGATCGCCGCGACGATCGCCATCCCCAGTCCCGAGCCGCCGGACTCGCGGGTGCGGGACGAGTCCGCGCGGTAGAACCGCTCGAAGATCCTGCGGCCCTGCTCCTCGCTGAGGCCGGGGCCGTGGTCGCGCACCTCGAGCACCGCCACGCCGTCGTCCTTCCGCGCGCCGAGCGCGATCTCCGCCGGCGTACCGGCGGGTGTGTGCCGCGCGACGTTGCCGATGAGGTTGGTGACCACCTGTCGCAGACGGTCGCCGTCGCCCTCCACGACCAGGGTGTCGGGTACCTGGCCTGCGGGGTCGTCCGGTGCCGCGGCCGCGTCGAGCGGTACCAGGGACACCTCTCGCGTCGGGTCCAGGGCGTGCAGGTCCTGGACGGAGTCGCGCGCGATGGCGACCAGGTCGACGTCGGCCCGGGCGATCGGGCGGCCCTCGTCGAGCCGGGCGAGGACCAGCAGGTCGTTCACCAGCGTGCCCATGCGGCGTGCGGCGTCCTCGATGCGGAGCATCGTGTCGTCGACCTTCTCCGTGCTGTCCAGGGCGCCCATCCGGTACAGCTCGCCGTACCCGCGGATCGTGGCGACCGGTGTACGCAGCTCGTGGGACGCGTCCGAGACGAACTGGCGCATGCGCACCTCGGAGGCCTCCTGGGCGGCGAAGGCGCGCTCGATCTGCGTCAGCATCGCGTTGAGCGACACCGCGAGGGAGCCCATCTCCGTGCCGGCCGGGGCCTCGGGGACGCGTTGTGAGAGGTCGCCCGCCGCGATCTGGGCTGCCGTGTGCTCGACGGACCGGAGCGACCGGAGCGACCGCTCGACGAGCACCCAGGCGGTGAGCCCACCCAGCAGCACGATGCCCAGGCCGGAAAGGATGAGGGTGCGGGTCAGGATCGAGATCGTCTTGTCCATGCCGACCATCGGTAGCGCCACCTTGATGACTACCGGCTCGCCGGTCGCTCGCACCGTCGCGGCGATGGTGATCGCACGCCAGCTCTCGCTTCCCGCGCTGTCCGTCACGGCGGGCACGGTGTACGCCTTGACGGCGGCGTCCGAGGCCTCGGCGAACGTGGTGGTCGGCAGGTCGGGCTTGCCGAAGCGTGTTACCGCCTCGGTGGCGTACGCCTCGATCTTGCCGCTCTCGCGGGTGATCTGGACGTAGTAGTTGCTGGGCAGGCCTTGCGTGGGGCCCTGCGGGACGTCGCTGGTCAGGCTGAGGGCTGCGGCTCGTAGCTCGCCGTCGACCTGCTGGACGAGGAAGTACGACACGACCGTCGTCGTCGCGACCGCCGCTATGCCCAGCCCCGCCGCGAGCAGCAGCGAGATGATCGCGACCAGCCGGGCACGCAACGGGATGCCGGAGAGGCGCTCCTTGATGCGCTCAAGCACGGGCGGGCTGCGGGGCGCGGAGCAGGTACCCCACTCCGCGCTTCGTGTGGATCAAGGGCGGCAGCGTCTCGCCGTCGACCTCCAGGGTGTCGATCTTGCGCCGCAGGTAGGAGATGTAGGACTCGACGATGTTGGCGTCGCCGCCCCAGTCGTACTGCCACACGTGGTCCAGGATCTGCGCCTTGGACAGCACGCGGCCGGAGTTGAGCATGAGATAGCGCAGCAGCTTGAACTCGGTGGGGGACAGGTCCACCTCGACGCCCGCGCGGCGTACCTCGTGCGAGTCCTCGTCCATCTCCAGGTCTCCGACGTGCAGCACCGCTTCCTCCTCAGGGGTGGGCACGCCGGTGCGGCGCAGCACGGCGCGGATCCGGGCCACCACCTCTTCGAGGCTGAAGGGCTTGGTCACGTAGTCGTCGCCGCCGACGGTGAGGCCCTGGACCTTGTCCTGCGTGTCGTCCTTCGCGGTCAGGAACACGACCGGGGTGTGCCTGCCGGTCGCCCGCATCCGGCGGGTCACGGTGAAGCCGTCCATGTCGGGGAGCATGACGTCGAGCACCACGAGGTCGGGCTCGACGTCGCGGACGAGCTGAAGTGCGCCGTTGCCGTCCGCCGCCGCGTGCACCTCGAAGCCCGCGAAGCGCAGGGAGGTGGACAGGAGCTCGCGAATGTTCGGTTCGTCGTCGACCACGACGAGACGCGCTTCAGGAGTAGCCATGCTTCCAGTGTGCGACCGGTTCCTGAGGACTGCCTGAGATTCGCCCGGGAAATCGCCCGGCGTCCGAACGGATCGGCTGTCCGGTCCGTCACCTGCCACGCGGCTAGGCTGGGGGGCATGTCAGCACCGTTCCCACAGGTTCCTGGGCAGACGCCCCGGCGCACGTACCTCATCGTCGACGGTGAGAACATCGACGCCACGCTCGGCATGAACGTGCTGAACCGCCGTCCCGCACCCGAGGAGCGTCCCCGCTGGGACCGCATCTCCGCCTTCGCGGAGAAGGTGTGGTCGCAGGAGGTCGTGCCGCTCTTCTTCCTGAACGCGACGTCCGGCCAGATGCCCATGCCGTTCGTGCAGGCGCTGCTCGCGATGGGCTACAAGCCCATCCCGCTCGCGGCGCAGGGTTCGGAGAAGGTGGTCGACGTCGGTATCCAGCGCACGCTCGACGCGCTCATGGACCGCCCGGGCGACGTGCTCCTCGCGAGCCACGACGGCGACTTCCTGCCGCAGATCGAGGCGCTGCTGGCCGACGACGACCGCCGTGTCGGCCTGCTGGGCTTCCGCGAGTTCGTCAACGCCCGGTTCACGGACCTGGAGCAGCGCGGACTGGTCATGTACGACCTGGAGGGCGACGCCGACGCCTTCACGACCATGCTGCCGCGCGTCCGCATCATCCCGATCGAGGAGTTCGACCCGCTCCGCTACCTGTAGCGGGCCGCCCGTCCGACTCGTTGAGTGCTGGATATTCGCCCCTCCAGGCGCGCTGGAAG
>NZ_JBHXBG010000146.1:0-13612 GCF_042726755.1 Promicromonospora sp. NPDC060271
CTGCGGTTCCGCTCCGGGCGCGTGCCTCGTTCCTCGGCCCGCACCCTGCGCTGCACCTCCGGCTCAGTCGATGTCGTACCGGAGCATGAACTCACCGGCGTCGAGCACCACGTAGCTGACCTCGACGGGCGTGCCGTCCTCGGTGAACGCGGTGCGGGTGACCGACAGCACCGGTGTGCCGGGCTCGATCCGTAGCTCCTCGATCTCCTCGATGGTCGGCATCCGGCCCACCACGTCCTCGCGGAACCGCACCGGCGCATGCCCGGCCTCGGTGAGCCGTGCGTGGGTGCCACCCGGCCCGACCTCCTGGTCGGCGATGGGCGTTCCGGCGGCTATCGACGCAGGCAGGTACGACGTCGCGAACAGTACGGGCTTGCGCTCGCGCAGGTGCAGCCGCTCGCGCACGGTCACCTTGTCGCCCTCGGCGAGCCCGAGCGTCGTCCGCACCTTCTCGGGGGCTTCTGCCTCAGCGGTGACGGCGAGCGTGCGGACGGTGAGCCCGGCGCCGGTCTCGTCGATCTCGGCGGTCACCGTGGAGCCGTCGGCCTTGCCGCCGGTGGTGTCTCGCACGATCGGCTCGAAGGCGCGGACGAAGACGCCGGAGCCGTGCCGGGTGACGGTCAGCCCCTCGTCCTTGAGCATCGACAGGCCGTGGCGCGCGGTCATGCGCGCCACGCCGTAGTTCGACATGAGCGCTGCTTCGCTCGGAAGGCGATCGCCCGGTTTGTAGGTCCCGGAGCGGATCGCGGCACGAAGATCCTTGGCGATGCTTGCGGCGGTCACACGTCCCTCTCTAGACACGGAACCCACCTAACCCGCAGCCAGTGCGTATACGCAACTTTTCGGCGTAGCGGTTGCGGTGCCCAGTTCGCGCCCAAGAGGCTGTCTATGCGCCTAGAGGTAGGCACGGAGAGGTGGGAGAGATGGCGACGAAAGCGGGCAGCCTGGCCGATTCAGCGGCCGGTGCGGCGGACCTGCTGGCGGAGGTAGGCGACGCACGGATCAAGTGGGTAGAGGTGTTTCGCGACCACCTGGTCGTGCACCCGGCCCGGCTGGCCGAGGGGGCGGAGATCGCGGCACAGCTCGGGATCACCGTCGCCACCGACTACCCGGCCACCAAGCCGGGCTTCACCGTGTGGACGGGCCGCTGGAACGGCATGGAGATGTTCGTCTACGCCGAGCTGCGGGGGACCACGCGGTCGATCCGGGCGTGGCCGACGTGACCGGCGGCTCCTGCGATGCGGACCCGGGCGCCGACCACTGCCCGACGCCGGGCGCGCACCTCGCGGAGCTCGTCGGGGTCACCGCGCTGATCGCGCACATCTTCGACATCCACACCCTGGACGTCCGGGCGGGTGTCGACCACCTCGATCTCGAGGACGACGTGGTGGGTGTGCTCACCGTCGACGTCGTAGCCGCCCGAGTGCCCGACGCCGTACGGCTCGCCAGGATGCTCCACCTGGCGGAGCGCCATGGGCACCACGAGAGCGATGGCCGGCAGGTGTGGCGGTGCTGGAGCGGCTGGGTCCCGGCCGCCGAACGCGGGCTGGCGGTCTCCCTGCACCTGACTGCCCCGGTGCGGGGCTGAACCCGGCCCCCAAGAACGGGCACCGCAGGTCCGACGGTGGGTCCGGCCTGCGGTGCTCCTGCGAGGAGCGGGTGAACCGGCGAAGTCCTTCGGCCCGGCGTCGTCTCGTGTTCACGCCGACCGGGCAGGCTGGGGCGATGACGTCTCGCCCATCGCCGCCGGCGCAGCGCCGCCGAGCACGCTCCGGTATCGGCTCGGCGGTCCGGCTCCCGGTGGCCTGGCTACCGACCGCCGTCCTGGTCGCCGGCCTTATGACGGCCTGTGCGGGGGCACCGTCCGACCCGCCGGGTGCGCTTCCCGCCATGCCGGCCGGTGTGACGGCCCCGGAGGAATACGCGTTCGGCGACGACACGGCCGCCCGGGACCTGCGCGCGACGGATCCGGTCTACTACGCGCTCGTCGAGCAGGTCGACAGGGAGCGTCTGCGCACCCTCCCGCTGGTCCTGGACACCGCCGTGGACGTGGCGGAGGTGCGGAACGCCTACGACGACGAGCTCGCGGGTGCCAGGGGGTGGGACGCGCTGCCCCTGGAGCCCGGGGACGACGCGTGGGCGCAGGGCTGGCTGAGCCCCGACGGGGAGGACACGTTCGCCCTGGTCGGTCTCGAACCCGGGCCGGGCGAGACGCACGTGTCCCTGACCGTCCTGACGACGCTGCCGGACGAGGGGTCCCGCTGAGCTGGTCCGACACGGTCCGGTAGGGTCTGCTGCCAACACGGACGAGCTGGGGGCACGGTGGACCTGCAGGAGAAGTATCGCGGCCTCTATCTGGGTGCCCTGTTCGTGGTCGAGGAAGCAGAGAGCGCGTACCGGTTGGGCGCGCTGGATCGGGGCCTGAAGGCTTGGGTCCGAGAGGAGATCGAGGGGCGAGAGCACAGCCTGGACTACTGCGACAGCCAGCTGGACCTGGCGCATGCTGTCGAGGGTCTGTCTGCGATCGCTCCCCGGTACGTGAAGCTGCGTCGGCAGCTCTTCTCGGACCTGCACCACATCGGACCGGAGCCGCCCTGGCGTCCGATGGAGGGGGCAACGGCGGTCCGGGCGGGATCTCGTGTCTTCGTGCGTCATCCCAGCTACGTGCTGCACCGCATCCGTGCCGGAGCTGGTCTGGAGGCGGAGTCGTGGGAGTTCACCGTGTTCACCGAGCCGCACAAGCCTGACGACGAAGGTGTCACGTTCCGGGTGATGGTCTTCCCGGACGACCACGGGGGCACGCTGCAGGTGAGTCCCGAGCTCGAAGCACAACGCTCCTGGTACGAACAGCTCGCCTACGGCTTGCTCGCCCTGGACCGTACGCCGCGGTTGGCGGCGCTCTCCGACCCGGGTTCCTGAGGGCGACCGGGTGGGCGTGATGGCTTCCTGCGTGCTCACGAGCGGACACAGGCCAGCGCCACCCAACCGTGGAACAGCTCCGCCCCAGGTCAGGAAACATCCTCTGACCTGGGGCGGAACTTGTGGAGCGGGTGACGGGAATCGAACCCGCGCTATCAGCTTGGGAAGCTGAAGTTCTACCATTGAACTACACCCGCATCGTCCGGTTCTGCCCGGGTATCTGCTGTTTCAGAATCCCGCTAGGGTTCCGCAACAGCGCCCGTGAACCTGGCGCGCGACCTGATCATACCCAACCTCGCCCGGATCCCGAACCGGACTTCGGAGCGAGTGTCGCCGAGCAGCCGGAGCAGCAGTGAGGCGAGCATCCCAGCGAGAAGCCCACCGAGCCGATCTATCAGGAGACGAAGCCGTTGCCACCGCGTCCGCCGAGCAGGCCGACGCCACCGCCGCCGCCGCCCGGTGCGACGCGCGCCATGAAGACGCCGAAGACACCCAAGACGACGGCGGGCCCGGCGGTCAGGTCGCCGTCCGGCGCGGCCCCGGCGAACTATCAGCAGCAGTACGACTACGACCGCCCCACGCCGCCCCCTCCGCACGTGCCCGGGCGCAAGTCCCGCATCACCGCGGGTCTGCTGGGGATCCTGCTCGGCGTGGTGGGCGCGCACCGGTTCTACCTCGGCTACAAGGGTCTGGGCTGGATCATGCTGCTCATCACCGCGGTGTCGCTGGGCAACGCGTGGTTCGTGCCGGCGATCTGGGGCGGCATCGAAGGAATCCTCTATCTCGTGATGCGCAAGGGCTACTGGTCGGTGGACGCGAAGCACAAGCCGCTGCAGTGGTGACGGGGGCCCAGTACCGTGTCCGGGTGCTCCTCTCCGACCGCGACATCCGTGCCGAGCTCGAGGCCGACCGCGTAGTCCTCGACCCGTACGACCCGTCGATGCTGCAGCCGTCGAGCATCGACGTGCGCCTCGACAAGTACTTTCGGCTCTTCGACAACCACAAGTACCCGTTCATCGACCCCGCGACCGACCAGCCGGAGCTGACCCGCCTGGTGGAGGCGGACAACGACGAGGCGTTCGTCCTGCACCCGGGAGAGTTCGTCCTCGGCAGCACCTACGAGGCGGTCACCCTGCCCGACGACGTCGCGGCCCGCCTCGAGGGCAAGTCCTCCCTGGGGCGGCTCGGCCTGCTGACCCATTCGACCGCCGGCTTCATCGACCCAGGGTTCAGCGGGCACGTGACGCTGGAGCTCAGCAACGTCGCGACCCTGCCGATCAAGCTGTGGCCCGGCATGAAGATCGGGCAGATGTGCTTCTTCCGGCTCTCGTCGGCGTCGGAGCACCCGTACGGCTCGGATCTGTACGGTTCCCGCTACCAGGGCCAACGCGGCCCGACGGCGTCCCGCTCCTCGCAGAACTTCCACCGCACCGAGGTCTGACCGCCGGGGCCGGGCGCCGCCGCCGAGGGCACTCGCCGAGCGGTAGGCTCCCGGGTGCCCGGTGCGGACCGGGTACCCACCCGGACGTCAGAAGGGACCCCGATGGCCGCCCCCCAGCTTCCGCTCCTGCCGCGCACGGTTGCGCAGGCGCACCAGGCGAGGCACGTGCTGACAGTGCCTGGCGACGTGGAGCTGGACGAGATCGAGGTCCTCGCCCTCTCGCGCTTCTCCGCCACCCGCTGGGACGTGGTGCCGGCGGGCATCCTCCCCGGCAACGTGGCGGGCGCACCACAGGTGCGTCGCGCGCAGGGCAAGGAGGTGGGCGTGCTGCGGGTATCGCGCCACGCGGTGATGAACGGCCCCTACCAGCCCGCGGGTGAAGGCTTCGATCTCGGCATCCCGCCAGGGGCCGAGATGGCCTTCGACATCGTCTGCCACCGGGAGCGTGGCGAGGTGCCGTTCCCTGCGGGCGACCGCGACGGCATCGGACGGGCCTTCGCGGCCGGTATGCCGGAGCGCGAGGAGCGCCGCCTGGTCGAGTGGCTCGTCTCGGTCGCGCGCCGGCTGGGCGGCTCCCTCCGCCTGGACGTGGGCGGCCTCTGGGACGCCCCGGGCAGCTCGACGGCGAAGCCCGGCGCCGGCGTGGTGCTCACCCCCGACGCCGGCGCGGCCATCGACATGACCGTCTACTCCGACGTCTGGCTCGACCCGCAGGCTGCGCTCACCATCCTGCAGAAGGTGCACCCGCGTGCCCGCCTCCACATGGAGGGCAAGGAGTGGGGCGGCCCGCCCCGGGGCATCGCCGACAAGCCGCTCTACCCCGGCGACCCCCTGGACCCCGAGCTGCGCAAGAGGATCCACGCGGCCGCCGACGACTACGACATCAAGGCCCTCACGGGTCCGCGGGTCCTCGACGGGTACGGGCTGATCGTGGACCTCGACGTCGACGGGATCGTCGCGGTGGAGATCTCCGGCGAGGAGAAGCTGCCGCGCCTGCTGCGCGGCCTGCCGTGGGCCGAGCAGGGCGCCGTGCGCTACTGGGTGCACTGGGAGCCGCACGACCTCGTGGAGTCGCAGCGCGAGTTTCCGTCCATGGAGCTACGCGTCGCGCGTAAGCGCGCGGCTGAGCTGGTGGCCCGGCTTGCCGGCGCCGTCCACGCCGCCGCGGGCGGCGAGATCGCCGACGAGGACGGCTTTCTGGTGGACCCCTCCGACCTCTGAGAGTTCCTGACCCGCCGCCCTGCCGGTCCTGGTGGACCGGCAGGGTGAGCGCGTCAGGACCGGCGGGTCAGAGGTACTGGCCAGGCGTCCGGCGCTCGCCGCCGGGCTCCTCGTCCTGCGCGCCGGGCATGGTGGGGCCGCCCGGGCCGCCGGGGCCGAACGCCCCCGAGCCGGGCGGCAGCGCGCGGCGCATCTGCGAGAGCTGCGCCTGGGCTGCCATCTGCTGGGCGACGAGCGCCGTCTGGATGCCGTGGAACAGACCCTCGAGCCAGCCCACGAGCTGCGCCTGCGCCACCCGGAGCTCGGCGTCGGACGGCGCGGAGTCGTCCGAGAACGGCAGCGTGATCCGGTGCAGCTCGTCGACGAGGTCGGGGGACAGGCCGTCCTCGAGCTCGCGGATCGAGCGCTCGTGGATCTCGGCCAGGCGGGTCCGGGCGGCTTCGTCCAGCGGGGCGTCGCGGACCTCGTCGAGCAGCCGCTTGACCATGCCGCCGATGCGCATGACCTTTGCCGGTTCCTCGACCTGACCGACGACGGCCTCGGCCTCGTCGATCGTCTCCTCTGCGGGGCCTTCGGGCTTGCGCCCGGGCGGCACGGCGGCTCCGTCGGGCGTCACCACCTGGGGGTGCACGGTGGGCGCTCCGTCGGGACGGTCGTCGCGCCGTTCGTCGGACTGGGGGATGGCTCGCTCGTCGGTCATGAACCCAGTCTTGCCCGGATTGCCTGTCGTCCGCATGGCAGCATCCTGGCGCGGCCGAAATTGTCGACCATGCCTATATATAGGCACGCGATGATCAGGGCACCAGCAGAACCTTGCCGAACACCTCCCCTGACTCCAGCAGGTCGTGTGCGGACTGCGCCTCGGCGAACGGGATGCGGGCATGTACGACGGGCCGTACGCGCCCGTCCGCGACCATCGGCCAGACATGCTGTTCGGTATCGGCGACGATGCGCGCCTTCTCGTCCGCCGGCCGGGACCTGAGCAGCGTTCCGGTGACCGTTCCGCGCCGGGCCAGGAGCTCGCCGAGGTCGAGCTCGCCCCGGCGCCCCTTTTGCATGCCGATGACCACCAGGCGTCCGCCCCTGGCCAGCGCCCGGACGTTGTCTCCGAGCGCGCCTCCGCCGAGCAGGTCGAGCACGACGTCGGCGCCCCGGTCGTCGGTCGCCCGCCGGATCTCGTCGGCGAAGTCGTGCTCCCGGTGATCGATGACCAGGTCCGCCCCGAGCTCGGCGCAGCGGGCGGTGCGCTCGGGTCCGCCGGCCGTCGCGGCGACGTGCGCGCCGAGCGCCCGGGCGACCTGGATCGCGAAGCTGCCGATGCCACCCGAACCGCCGTGGACGAGAACCCACTCCCCGGCGCGCAGCCGGCCGACGTCCACGAGGTTGTTCCAGACCGTGCACGCCGCCTCGGGAAGGGCCGCCGCGTCGACCAGGTCGACGCCGTCAGGAACCCGGAGCACCTGCGTCTCGCGAACCGCGACCTCCTCGGCGTACCCGCCGCCCTCGAGCAGCGCGACCACACGGTCACCGGCGCGCCATCGCGACACGCCGGGGCCGACACGCTTCACAATTCCCGATATCTCAAGGCCTGGCCAGTCAGGTGCACCCGCCGGAGGGGGGTAGTATCCGGCGCGTTGGAGCAGGTCAGCACGGTTCACGCCGGCTGCAGCGACGGTTATCACCACGTCCCTTTGGCCAGCAATCAGAGGATTCAGGGATGAAAGGGAGAGTTTCCCTGATGGGCCGGGTCCAGATATCGTGACGGCTCGCACATCGATGAAGCCTACTTCCGGGTGGCCCGCGTTGGTCGCCAGCGGAAACCGGGTGCCGGTAACTTGTACGCAGCACCGAGGGATGCTCGGCGGGCAGACGCACGCCACCCCTTCCGGATCAGTGATGGAGAGAGGTACGCATGTTCCGCAGGTTGGGAGTGCGCGGGAAAGTTCTTGCGACACTGGTCACGCCTGCCATCGTCCTGGTCATCGCAGCGGCGTACATCATCGGCCTGTCCGTGGTCGACGCGATGCGCGCGCAGCAGACGAGTGATCTCGTCGCCGCGCTGGAGTACCAGGACGCGGCAGGAACGACTTTCGCGCAGGAACGGTCGCTCAACATCGTGGCGATGATCGACAACGGTGAGTCGGGCGACCAGGCCAGCATGGCGCTGCTCCAGGGGACGCCGGAGGTCGACGAGAACGGCAAGCCGGTCATCAAGGACGGCGCCCCTGTCTGGGCGGCCCCGGCTGCCCAGGCACAGACGATCACGGCCCTCGACGAGCGTGACGAGGCGCTTCTCGACATCGACATCTCGATGCTGGACCAGCGCGTGAAGACCGCGGTCGCCGAGACCATCGAGGACCGCGCGGCCATCACCGACGTCCAGAAGAAGGTAGCGGCCGGCCGGCTCACCGAGCAGGCGGCGACCGAGGCGTACGGCGGCTACATCGACGGTGCCCTCGAGGTGATGGACGCCATCGCGGACACGTCCGAGGACCGTCAGCTGGGTACCCGTCTCGAGGCGTACCACTCGATGGACCAGCTCATGCTCACGAACACCTACGAGCGCCCGATCGTCGCCATGACGCTCGGGATCTACGACCAGCACCCGCAGGGTGAGGCGGCCTCCCGGTCCCTGGCGCTGCGCGCTGCGGACCTGGTGAACCTGGGCGACCGCGAGTGGGACGAGACGCAGGACCTCTACGACCGCATCCCCGGTGACTACCAGGTCCCCGGCATGGACGGCATCTACGGCAACGTCCGCGACCAGGTGGCGCGTGGCAACCTCGAACCCATCCGGAAGCAGGGCGAGGCGTTCATCGCCGAGTCGGCCAAGTGGGTCGACGAGGCACGCATCGTCCGTGACGCCGTCCGCGAGGATGCCTCGGCCTTCGCGCAGGAGCGAGCCGACGTCGCCGCGAACCGCGCCTACCTCACCGGTGGTATCGCGATCGCGGCCCTCGGCTTCTCGATCATCACGGCGCTCGTCATCGCCCGCCGTCTGGTCTCCCCGCTGCGCCGTCTCACCCAGGCCGCCGGCGTCGTCCGTGACCGCCTGCCCACCCTGGTGGAGCAGGTCTCGGTGCCGGGCCAGGGCCCGAGCATCGACCTGGACCCGATCACCGTCGAGTCGTCGGACGAGATCGGCCAGCTCGCCGCCGCGTTCAACGACGTCAACCGGACCACCATCGACGTGGCCCGCGAGCAGGCGGCTCTCCGTGGCTCGATCGCGGAGATGTTCGTCAACGTGGCCCGCCGCGACCAGGTGCTCCTGAACCGGCAGCTCGCGTTCCTCGACGACCTCGAGCGCTCCGAGGAAGACCCGTCGACGCTGTCGAACCTGTTCCGGCTCGACCACCTCGCGACGCGAATGCGCCGCAACGCCGAGTCCCTCCTCGTCCTCGCGGGCATCGACTCGGGCCGTCGCGTCCGCCAGCCCATGCCGGTCTCCGACGTCATCCGTACGGCGTCCTCCGAGATCGAGCTGTACGACCGGGTGCGCCTGAACCTCGTCGTCGACCCGATGATGCTCGGCCACAACGCGCTGAACGCGGCGCACCTGCTGGCCGAGCTCCTCGAGAACGCGACGATGTTCTCCGAGCCGCACACCCCGGTCGAGGTCACCACAGCGCGTGACGAGCAGTTCGTCACCGTCGTGGTCCGCGACCACGGCCTCGGGATGAACCCCGCCGAGGTCGCCGAGGCCAACCGCAAGGTGCTCAGCCACTCGGCGTCGGACGCCGTCGGCGCCCAGCGCCTCGGCCTCTACGTCGTCGGCCGTCTGTCCGACCGTCTCGGCGCCCAGGTCGAGTTCGGCGTGGGCGAGGGCGGCACCGGCACCGAGGTGACGGTCCGCTTCCCTGCGGTGCTGTTCATGCCGGACAACGCGATGCCGCTGCCGATGCCGACGGACCCGCTGGAGGCCAACACGCAGGCGGCCGCCTCGCAGTTCAACGGTGGCGTGGCCACCGGCCCGGGCACCGGTGCGATGCGCGGTGCGGCCGCCAACGGCTTCGGCTCGTCGGGTGTCTCGTCGGCGTCGCCGGCCACGACCTCTCTTCCGCAGCAGGGCGGCCTGCCGGTCCCGACCGGTACGTCACAGATCGCCGCTGCCGCCTTCGCGGCGCAGCCGGCGCCCGTCGCGCAGCCGGTCGACCTCAACGCCCTGACGGACGGCACGACGGCGCTCGGCCTGGCCCGCCGCCGCAGCTCGACCGCGGCTCAGCCGATGGCGGAGACGACGCCGACCGGCTCGATAGTCCTGCCCGAGATCCAGACGCCGTCGCTCCCGCAGGAGTACCAGGGTGACGACAACGCGTGGGCACCGCCGTCGAACGTGTCCGAGGGCAGCTCGCTCCCGAGCCGTCAGCGGGCGCCGCAGCAGCCGGAGGAGCCCGTCACACCGGTCTTCGAGGAGACCACCCCGACCGCCGTGGACGTCGACCAGCGCAGCGCGCTCTTCTCGAGCTTCCGCTCGCTCAACACGATCGATCCGGTCGACGCCGGTGGGCCGCAGTCGCTGCAGCTCGACCCGGTGACGCAGGACCCGGCCGCGCTGCCGGGGATGTCCGACACCGACGTCATGCGGTTCCCGGCCGCGGGAGGCGCTCAGGCGCCTGCCGCACCGGCGCCGGCCCGGAGCTTCGGCGGACCGCCGGCGGGCCTCGGTGGCTCGTTCCAGGGCGACGACGAGCAGTCGCAGGGCTTCGGGGCAGATGCCCCGCAGGGTCCCGACTCGTCCTTCGAGGCCCTGCCCGCGTTCGAAGAACTCATGGCGGACCTCCCGAGCCGCCGCTCGAGCGGCTCGGGCACCCAGCAGGGTGGCAAGCCGGCTCAGCAAAAGCGCGGCCTGTTCGGTCGTCGTCCGGGTCAGCCGGCCACGGGAGAGCTGCGTGCCTACCAGCCGCAGGAGCGGCCGGCATCGCGTCCGATCCAGACCGTGAGCAGCCCCGCCGCCGACGTGCCCGCGTTCGGTGCGTCGAACGTCGAGACGCAGAGCTTCCAGTCCGCGCAGAACCTGCAGGGGCCGAGCCTGCCGCCGCAGAACTTCCAGGACCTGCAGATGCCGCAGGACTTCCAGGCGCCTTACGTCCCGCAGGGCATTCCCGCCCCGCAGGCAGCGGGCCCGCGGACCGGGGCCTTCCCGGTCCAGGCTCCCGCCCCGGCGCAGTCGCAGGAGTCCGTGACGGACCCGACCTACCAGCGGGGTTACCAGGAGGGCTACCAGCGGGCGGTCCAGGAGTCGCTGACGGCGGCAATGCCTGCCGTGCCGAACGCTCCCGCGGGTGGAACGGTCCCGATGCCCACCCAGGCGCATGCGACCGTTCCGGCTCCGGCCCATGGCGGCAACCCGTTCGTCGACGCGGCTCCGCGTGCGGCGGCACCTGCCCCGGCCCCGGCGCCGGAGCGGGCACCCACCTCGTTCGACTCGGGCCCGGCCACGCAGGCCGTGCCGATGGCGGCCGTGCAGCAGTCCTTCGAGGCCCCCGTTCGCGAGCCGATCCGTGAGTTCAGCGAGCCCTACCCGACGGGTGCCGTGTACGACCCGACGTACGGTTCGCCTGCGCCGCTCGCCAAGCGGGCCGCCGGCACGGACGGCGACGGGAAGGACCCGCTCGACCCGGAGTACGTGCGGGACTCGGTGGAGGCACGGTCGGAGTGGACGGCTTCGGCGGTCCTCTACGAGGAGATGACGAGCCTCCTTCGCCGAGGGGCTTTCCAGGAAGATGATGTGAAAGAGACCGACTCGTACCGTCCGGCAGCCGTCAACACCGAGGTTGTGGGCGGTGGTCTGACTCGCCGTACTCGCGGTGCCTCCGGCACCGGGGCGGATCCCACCGTCGAGCGTCTCTCAGCTCGCATCGACCGTGATCCCGAGCAGCTTCGTTCACGTCTTTCGGCATTCCAGTCGGCCACGGCCCGTGGTCGTTCGGAGTCGGTCGAAGAGGGCGAAACGGAGAACGCGAACGGCAAGAAGGCCGATGGGGACTCGACGTGGGCACCCTCGACCGTGAATCATGTCCCTGACTCAGCGCCGCAGTCGCGGTGACAAGCAAGCGCGTCTGTGGATTCTGACTAGGAGGAACAGAGAGTGACCCTCAGCACCGAAGCAACGAATTTCGGGTGGCTGCTCGACAACTTCGTGCGTACGGTTCCTGGCAGCCGGCACACGCTGGTCGTGTCGGCAGACGGCCTGCTCATGGCGATGTCCGACCAGCTGGACCGGACGAGCGGTGATCAGCTCGCGGCAATCGTTTCGGGTATGTCAAGCCTTACGCGTGGAGCATCTCGTCAGCTCAACGGCGGTAATGTCCGTCAGGCAATCATCGAGATGGACAACGGCTTCCTTTTCCTGATGAATGTCTCGAACGGGTCAGTGCTCGGCGTGGTGGCGGAGGCTACGTGCGACATCGGTCTTATCGGCTACGAGATGGCTCTTCTGGTGTCCCGCACCGAGGCCACGCTCACGCCGCAGCTGATCTCGGAGATGCGTGGCAGCCTCCCGGTCGATGGACAGACCCGAGCCGCCAGCGTGGGATGAGGACTCGACCATGACGTACACACCTTTCGGTTCCCAGGGGCAGGGGGACGTCCGTGAGACGTCCACCGTGCGCCCCTACGCGGTCACCGGAGGCCGGGTACGGTCGGAGCTCTCCGACCTGCCGCTTGAGGCCCTCGTTGAGGTTTTGCCAGGCGCTGTCAGCAGTTTCGGGTTGCCACCCGAGAAACGCGCGATCCTCCAGCACGCCGCGCACACGTACGTGTCGATCGCTGAGCTCTCGGCCCTTCTGCGGCTGCCCCTGGGTGTCGTCCGGATTCTCGTGGCGGACATGCAGGAGGAAGGGCACGTGACCGTACACACCTCGACACCGGTTAACGTCCACACAGGCCACGGCAGCTCGAACTCGGGCCTGTCTCTGAGCGTCTTGGAGAGTGTTCTGAATGGCATTTCCGCCCTCTGACGGCGGGGCCCGCAGCGGTCCCAACTGGGCCCCGGTGTCGGGTAACGCCGGCACTGCGACCGCTTCCTCGAGCACGCCTGCGCGCCAGAGCGTGCTGGGCGGTGGCGGCGGTGCTCCGGCGCCCACCGCACAGGCGTCCCGTCCGGCGCAGGCGCAGCCTGCCCCGCCGGTGATGCAGCAGGCTCCAGCCGGCAACGCCGGCGCACAGACCGCTCCTGGTGCCCAGCCCGCGGCGGAGCGCACCGCGCCGACGGTCGTCAAGATCGTCGTCGCCGGTGGCTTCGCCGTCGGCAAGACGACGTTCATCGGTTCGATCTCCGACGTCGAGCCACTGAACACCGAGGCAGCCATGACCGAGCACTCGGTCGGCGTCGACGACGCCGGTGGCGTCACCGACCGCAAGACCACCACCACGGTGGCCATGGACTTCGGCCGTGTCGAGCTCCCGGGCAACCTGTGGCTGTACCTGTTCGGTACGCCGGGTCAGGACCGCTTCCTCTTCATGTGGGACGACCTGGTGCGTGGCGCGATCGGTGCGGTCGTCCTGGTCGACACCGACCGTCTGGAGCAGTGCTTCCCGGCGATCGACTACTTCGAGTCGCGCAACATCCCGTTCGTCGTGGGCGTGAACTGCTTCGACGGCGTGGCCAAGCACCGGCTCGAGGACGTGCGTGAAGCACTGCAGATCCCCGCGCACGTACCGATGCTCTACACGGACGCACGCTCCAGGGCGGCGACCAAGCAGACGCTGATCGCGCTGGTCCAGCTCGCGATGCGTCAGCTCAGGTCCGGCGCACAGGCGCAGGGCTGAGCAGCTCTCCAGCATTCTGCGGACGGCGGGCCACCCGGTGGGCGGCCCGCCGTCGCTGTCTCGGTGGACGCTAGACTGTGGGGCCGCGCAGTGCTTCCCGATGTGCTTCGGGACGTGCGGCGCGAGGAGGGCTGACAGAGCGGCCTAATGTGACAGTCTTGAAAACTGTTGTGCGGCAACGCACCGGGGGTTCGAATCCCTCGCCCTCCGCTTGGGATCGCGAAGTAGAGCGCCTGTCCGGCTCTCCCACAGGTCAACCTG
>NZ_JBHXBG010000147.1:0-13475 GCF_042726755.1 Promicromonospora sp. NPDC060271
GTAGAACCCGAGCCGGGTTCCACCTCGCTGCAGTTCTATCTCGCCAGGGTTCTACTTCGGCAGTTCGTGGGCGGGCGGCGGTCAGGCGCCCAGGACCACTACCGGGTCGGACGTCGGCTGCTCGGAGCCGGACTCGGGTTCGACCGTCACGGCCATGCCGACGCCCTCGGAACCCTGCACGAGCGACGTCGACTCGCCGTCCCGCACGGACAGCACGCCCGCGGACGAGACGCTGCCGTCCTGTGCGACGACCCAGAGCTGGTACGCCCGGTCGGCGGCGAGGTCGGGCAGGTCCTCGGCACGGAAGAACATGTCGTCGTCCGCCACCAGGACCGATGCCCGGCCACCACCCTCGACGGCGCCGCGCAGGATCGCGGCGTCGGGGTCGGCGAGCATCTCGGCGACCACCTGGGACTGCTCGCGCAGCCGGTCCCGCTCGGCGGTCACCTGGACGGCGATCGTCGTCGGGACGGCGATCGCAGCAGCCGCGGCGACGGCGGCCACCGCGACGCCCCAGCGCCGTCGACGGCGGGACGCGAGGTCGACGACGACGCCGTCCCCTGCCTCCGGGGCCGCGGCGCCCGAGGGCGAAGCACCCAGAGGCACGGCGCCGGTCTCGTCGCCCGCGTCGGGGACCGCCGAGGCGGTAGAGGCCGGAAGCTGCGGCGTGCGCTGCACGAGCTCGAGCACGCTCGCGCGCAGGGCGGCCGGGGGCTCGGCCTCGACGGCGAAGGCCGCGACGACGTCGCGGTACTCGTCCAGGGAGCGGCGCGCGTCGGCGTCCGACTCCAGCAGGCGTTCGACGGCGCGGCGGTCCGAGTCGTCGAGGGCGTCCAGGGCATAGCCGGGCAGCAGGTCCCAGGCCTCGGAGCGGGCGCTCCGCGCGCCGGCGCTGGTCTCGTCAGCCATGTCGCACCCCCAGGCAGTCGCGGAGCCTGCTCAGCCCGTCGCGGATCCGGCTCTTGACGGTGGGCAGCGCGGCGTCGAGCTGCTCGGCCACCTCGCGGTAGGTCAGGCCGCCGTAGTACGCGACGACCACCGCCTCGCGCTGGGTAGGGGTCAGGCCCTCGATGCAGCGGCGGACGGCGGAGCCCTCGAGGTTCCGTTCGACGTCCTCGACCACGACGTCCCGCGCTGCCTGGCCGGTGCTCAGGTCCGTGTCCCGCTGGTCGCGTTCCCGGCGCGCCTGCTCCGACCGCACGCGGTCCACGGCCCGACGGCGCGCGAGCGTCGCGACCCAGGTGCGGGCGGAGCCGCGGGTCGCGTCGAAACGTGCTGCCGTCTGCCACACCTCCACCATCACCTCCTGGGTCACTTCTGCCGCGTGGTCGGGGTCGCGCAGGACGCCGAGCGACGCGCCGTAGGCTACCGGCCCGAGCGCGTCGTACACGGGCGTGAACGACGCGGGATCTCCCCCGGCGCACGCCGTGAGGAGCGCGTCGACGGCGTCGCGCGACGAGGTCCGGACTGGTGGTGAGGCCACCACCACAGTCTGCCCCACACCCACCCCCGATCGCGTCCGTACCCATGGTTCGTCACCGACGGCCCTTCGGACGGGGTGATCCCGGTCACCAGTCGTGGACGGAACCGTCCTGGAGGCGGTTGACCGGGAGGTAGCCCGGCTCGTACGGGTGGGCAGCGGCCAGCTCCTCGTCCAGCTCGACGCCGATGCCCGGGGCCTCGCCCGGGTGGAGGTAGCCGTCGTCGAACGTGTACGCGTGGCGGAAGACCTCGTTGGTGAGGTCCGTGTGCCCCGAGTACTCCTGGATGCCGAAGTTGTGGATCGCGAGATCCAGGTGGAGCGCCGCGGCCATGCCCACCGGCGAGATGTCCTCCGGCCCGTGGATCGCGCTCTTGATCCCGCGCTGGCCGGCGTAGTCGAACAGCTTCTTCATGGGGGTCACGCCGCCGAAGTGCGTCACGGCGGAGCGCACGTAGTCGATCAGCCGGTCGTCGACGAGCGTCTGGTAGTCGAACACGGTGTTGAAAACCTCGCCGATGGCCAGCGGCGTCGTCGTGTGCTGACGCACCAGGCGCAGCGCCTCCTGGTCCTCGGCGGGGGTGCAGTCCTCCAGCCAGAACAGGTCGTACGGCTCCAGGTCCTTGCCGAGCCGGGCGGCCTCGATCGGGGACAGCCGGTGGTGCGCATCGTGCAGCAGCGGCAGGTCCGGGCCGAACTCGTTGCGAACCGCCTCGAACACGCGCGGGATGTACCGCAGGTACGCGGCGGTGTCCCAGTCCTCGACCACGGGCCGGGCGAGCACGTCCGGTGCCGACCCGTCGGCCGACGTCGTCGCGTGGACCCCGTAGACCGAGGTCAGACCCGGCACCCCGCTCTGCACGCGGATGCTGCGGTAGCCGCGCTCCCGCACCGCGGCCACGGAGTCGAAGATCTCGGGCAGGCTCGCGCCGCTCGCGTGCCCGTAGGCCATGATCCGGTCCCGGCTGGCGCCGCCGAGGAGCTGGTACAGCGGCAGGCCGGCGACCTTCGCCTTGATGTCCCACAGCGCGACGTCGACGGCGGCGATGGCCGCCATCGTGACGGGACCCCGGCGCCAGTACGCGCCGCGGTAGAGGTACTGCCAGGCGTCCTCGATCCGGTGCGGGTCCCGGCCGATCAGCAGCGGCGCGACGTGGTCGCGCAGATAGCTGACCACGGCGAGCTCGCGGCCGTTCAGGGTGGCGTCACCCAGCCCGGTCACCCCGTCGTCCGTGGTGATCCGGAGCGTGACGAAGTTCCGGCCGGGCGAGGTGACGACGACCTTGGCGTCGACGATCTTCATGCGGCGGCTTTCTGTTGGTGGTTGAGGATTCGGGACTGGCGGTCCGAACCATGGGCCCTTGACTCAGATGATCGAGGCAGCCCTGTCGACGGAGGTGGGCGGATCCGCGTCGACCGCGATCAGCGCACCGTCGTCGTACTCCATCAACGTGACCGTATCTAGCGTGCTGCCACCGCTTCGGATGATGCGCACCAGGTCGCGGGCACAGCTGCGAGACGAACTGACCGCATCGCCACTACCGAAGCCAGCATCGATTGCCTCCGGAGACACCAGACGTCCACCGAGCTCGTGGTCATCGAGACGCCCTGCCCACCACCGCGCACGAGCGCGTTCGTGTGCAGTCGCCCTGTCCGTCTCGACCGACACGATGGTCAGCTGCCGACAAGCGGCCTTCGCAAGCGACAGAAGCAGCCGCTCTCCGAAGGCAGGTGTGGACATGGTGCTCTCGACCACGATGTCGAGCCCGCTCTCGAGTGCGGAACGTCGCACCGCGTTGCACACCTCGGTCGACACCGTCTGCAGCAACGGGGACAGGTCCAAGGGCATGACATTCCGCCCATCGGGCAGGGCTTGGGAGAGGACGCCGCTGTAGGTCCCGGCATCCACACACCAGCGCGCAAGAAATTCCTTGGCGACGTCGGCATCGATCACGAGTCGTGAACGGACGTCCTCCACGGCTGTCGACAAGGTCGAGCTCTTGCCTGCGCCAGGCGGTCCCGCGGTGACCACCACGCACGTCCCGCCCCGTGTCACGCTTTCTGCGCGCGTCCTCAGGTACCAGTCACGAGCGAACCGCACGAGTCGGCGCTGCTCGGCGCGCGTAAGAATCACGTCCAGCGGGCGCTCGTCAGAGATCGCGGTCAACGCAGCAGCGTGGACCTCGTCGCGCAGCTCACTCATGCGCATCAAGGATCAGGTCAACCTCAGCCTCGGTGAGAAATCCACCTTCGAGCAGCACCTCGACGTCTTCCTCTGACGAACCGGGTAGAACACCATCGACAGGGTCAACGACGCGAGGCAGCCAGGCCTTCATCTCCCGCAGACGTCGAAGCATCTCGTCTGTCGAGCACTTGCCCACGTGCCTCTCGAGGACGATCTCTTCGACCGACTCACCAACGCCCAGCACCTTGGCCCTGGCGATCAGCCGATGCACGGCAGACTGAGACATGTGCACGGCACGCGCGATGTCGCGCTGTGGCATTCCACCTTGGGACGCGAGGTACACACGCCGGGTCCGCTCGATCTCAGCCAGGCGAGCACGGACATAAGCCATCTTCAGGTCCGACTCATCGACACGGGCAATGTTGTTCGACATGGTGACCTCCTGCCGCGAGACTACGCCGTGATTCATTTTGAATCAACCTTCGCACTGCTGGTAGGCGTAGGCGGCGTCGTCGGGACCCACCAGGTCCCGGTCGCGCAGGATCGTCAGCGGGGCGCGGTCCGGGTCGGCGCAGACGGCGTCGAACCCGGCGGGAAGGTTGTCGGTGTACTCGATCTGGAGCACGTGCTCCCCGTAGACGCCGGTGTATGAGCCGCACTCCGCGTAGGCCGCGCACTCCTCGGTGACCGCGAAGTCGAACCCGAGCTCGCGCCCTGCCGTCGCCGCCTCGGCGGCGTTCTTCTGCCCGATGGCGAGGCCCGACCGGTGCGCGAGGTCGATGTAGGCACCCGCGAGCGCGAGGGCGGCATCCTGCTCGATCAGGCCGGTAGCCGGGTCCGTGAACCGCGTCCAGGTGTCGAGGTTGTCGATCTCCACCGCGTCGAAGCCCGCGTCGGCGCACCCCGTGATCACCTGGCCGAGGATGTCGGCGATGCGGTCGCGCTTGGCCTCGGTCGACGGGTCCAGGATGAATTCGTCCGGCCAGTCCGGGTCGACGACGAGCTCCCCCGCCGCGTCGTGCAGCAGCAGGTCCTCGTTGCCGTCGAGCCAGCGATCGGCCTCGCCGGGCTGGGTCTGGAACCCGTTGACGTAGCAGACGTTGTAGGCGCCGGCGGCGGGTTCGGCCGTCGCGTCGCGCACCACGACGTCGAACCCGCCGTCGAGCTCGTAGGCGGCGCCGAGCTGATAGTCGAACCGTCCGCTCGTCGGCGGGAGCGTCACGTCGGCGGCGTTCGTGGACGCGGCGTCCTGCCCGTCACCTCGATCCACGCCTGCGCCGGCACCGCCCTGGCAGCCCGCGAGCACGAGGACGACCAGCGCTACGACGATCAGCTGAGGCATCTGCAGATCGTAGGCGCAGCCGCCGACGACCTACGACGAGGCGCTGACCGCCTCGGCGATCGGCGTACCGCCGTTGCCGAACGCGATCGTGCGCCCCACGGTGGTGCTGTCCACGAGGACCGCCGCGACGACCGCCGCGACATCGGCACGGGTGACCCGGCCGTCGCCCGGGTCGGCCACCTCGACGAGTCCAGTGGGCTCGTCCAGCGTGAGCGGGCCGGGCTGGAGGATCGTGTAGTCGAGGTCCGAGGCGCGCAGGTGCTCGTCGGCCGCCGTCTTCGCCTCGGCGTAGGCGAAGAACGAGCTGTCCTCCGGCACCCCGTGACCAGGCCCGGCGCCGAGGTACGACACCATCACGTAGCGCGATACACCTGCCGCCTGCGCGGCGTCCATCGAGCGGACGGCGGCATCGCGGTCGACGGCGTACGTGCGCTCCGGGTTCCCGCCGCCCGCGCCGGCTGACCAGACCACTGCGTCCTGCCCGTCCAGCAGTGCGGTCAGGCCATCGGTGTCGAGATGCTCGACGTCGGCGATCAGCGGGATCGCTCCGGTGGCCGCCACCTCGTCCTGGTGGTCGGGATTGCGGATCACGCTCGTGACGACGTCGCCTCGCTCCACGAGGAGAGGTGCGAGGCGAAGCGCGACCTTGCCGTGGCCACCGATGATCAGAACGCGGGACATGGTGCTTCCTTCCGTCGAGTTCGGATCCAGGCTATGCCGGAAGCCGCCGCCGATACCTTTTACGCGACTGCCGGACGCTCGTGTGCAACGATGCCGCCCGTGAACACCACGAAGGGACATGCCGCGTAGGCGCCCACACGAGCTGCGCTCTCCCCTGGAGGCGCACGGCTACCCGCCGACGCCACGGCACAGGAAGCACCCTCAGCTGTCCGGTTCCGTACAGGCGGCGATCCGCCGCTCCGAGCACTGGCCGGGCCAGTTCTACGAAACGCTCAGGTACTGGGAGAGGTTCGCCGCACAGCGACAGTTCTGGTCCTCCTTCCCCGGCGAGGGCTGCGTCCCGGAGTGCTGCGGTGCCTCGGCCCTCGAACGGGAAAGTCTCGAACGAACCATCCGCGCGCTGCCGCCGAGATCTGCGCGGGAACTCCGGCGGTTCGTCCGAGGCCTCGACGAGCGCATCCTCGCCTACCGGATCGGCCCGAACGACTGGACCGATGGCTGGTGGCGCACGGCCTGAGGCAACCCCAACAAGGACCGACCCACTTCACAAGGCTCAGGACGACCATAACCCCGAGGGTTACAGCACCCAGGAGCCTTGGGGAGCAAGGCCGGCGCGGGCATCACGCCCGCTGCCGCTCCGCACGCTCCCGGACCAGCTCCTCGACCGCGCTCGGCAGGGTCGTCTCGAAGTCGATCAGCTTCGCCCACGTCGGGGTGACGACCACCCGGACCATCCCGTCGTAGAGCGAACGGACCTCCTTCTCCCACTCGACCCGCTGCTCCGCCGTCATCTCGTAGCTCGTGTTCATCGTCAGGTACTCGTCCGGGATGCCGTCCACGTCGTCGAGCTCCACCCGCCCGCGGATCAGCAGGATCTTGGGCGGGTGCACCTCGGTGTCGATGGTCAGGGCGACCATCGGGTTGGCGCGCAGGCTCGCCAGCTTCGGGGCGTTCCTCGTGGTGCACATGACGATCGCCCGGCCGTTCCAGACGAACGCGATCGGCACGGTGCGGGGTGTGCCGTCCTTGGCGACGTAGGCCAGGCGGGCGATGTCGCGGGCCAGGAGCTCCTGGCTGTAGGGCCGGTTCAGGATCTCGGTGATCTCGTCCTGCTGCATCGGTATCGCTCCTCGGGTCGTGCGGCCCGTGCGGCCGCTCCTGACCCTGGGACGGAGCCGCCGCCGGATTCTCGACATGGCTCACGAGATCCCGCCACCGGACCCCGCCAGCACATCAAGAATGAAATGCACATTTTTCACGCGGCCGTGGTCGGATGTGGTTCGTCCGAGACTCCACAGCACCGTTGCCGTGAGGAAACCGATGACCGAGCGTGTCCTGCCCGACGCCGACACGATCGAGGCCGCCCTGGCCTCCCATGACGGTCCCTGGGGCGCGGGCGCGCGAGTTCTCTCGGTGGTCGACCAGTCGACCGGTCTTGGTCAGGCTGCGGTCCTGCGGGCGAGCATCGCGGCCCCGAACACCTGCCCGTCCCTGTGGGCGGTCAAGATCCTGGGCTGGGGCCGCCACACCCTCCTCGACTCGCGCGACAGCCTGCTGGACCGCCGCGAGGCGCACTTCTACGGCAGCGGCATCTCCGACCTGCTGCCGGGCGGGCTGACGACGCCACCGGCCGCGACAGTGTTCAGCCACCACGGCTTCACCTGGGTGGTGATGCGCGACATCGGCGCCGTCCTGCAGCAGAGCTGGACCCCCGAGACCGCGACGATCGCCGCCAGGCGTGCCGCACTCCTGTACATCCCGGGGGTGCTGCGCCCCGGCCTGCTGGACGCCCCCTGGCTGGAGCTGGAGGGTTATGCCGCATACACCCATCACATCCAGGCGGGCCACGAGAACCTCGAGGCACTGGCCGGCGACCCGCTGCTCCGGGCGCTGTTCACCCCCGATCAGGTCCGCGACCTGCACACCTGCCTGGACGCGGCAGAAGGGCTCTGCGCACGTGCCGCCGAGCTGCCGAAGACCCTGGTCCACGGCGACCTCACACCCCGCAACGCCGGCCTGGACCCGCGCGGCACCCTCGCCCTCATCGACTGGGAGCACGTAGGGGTCGGGCCCGTGGGGTTCGACCTCGGCACCTTCGTCTCGCTCTACCGCGCGTTCGGTGGTTCCGGCGAGCTGGACGAGCCGGCGATCCTCGAGACCTACGGCCGAGCCCTCAGCGATCTCGCCGGAACCGACCTGCGCCATGCCGCGGCCCTCGGCTTCGCGATCGCGCACCTGACCTGGGGGCTGCACCTCCGCCTCGGCCCCGGCCTGACGCTGGTACGCCAGGGATTCCAGCACGATGCCCCGGCGAAGCTCGCCGCGCACCTCGACGACATCCGGTCCGGAGGCCTGCGCGCCCTGTCCTGGGCGGCCGCGGCCGGGGTGGTGACGGCGGTCCGCTGACCGCACCGGCCGCTCGGCCCACGGTGCTCAGCCCACGGTGCTCAGCGCACGGCGCTCAGCCCACGGTGCTCAGCCCACGGTGGTCAGCGCACGGCGCTCGCCGAGCACCTCGGCGGACGCCTGTGTAGGCACCGGCACCAGCCGCCAGCCGAGGCCGTCCCATGCGGTCCGGACCGCCACGACCGTCCACGCCACCACCAGCCCGGCGAAGAGCAGCACGGAGAGCACCGCGAGCGCCGTCAGCCCGGTGTGCGTGGCAAGCCCTGAGGTCGCCGTCACACAGGTGCCGACCGGGAACGTGAACGACCACCAGGTCAGGGAGAACGGCAGACCGTCGACCGCTGCGCGCACCGTGACGGCGGCGGCGATCGCCGCCCACATCCCCGCGAAGCCCAGCACCGAGACCCCGAAGACGACGGCGAGGTACCCGAGCCCGCGCTCGAAGGCGGCCCCGAACGTGCCGCCGGCGTTGGCCGCGAGCAGGCCGGCCGCGGTGACCGACTGGCCGAGCGGGCCGAGCGCTATCCACAGGGTGGGGACCGTCCTGGCGGCGCCCACCTGGTGGTGCATCAGCCGGCTCCAGAGCTGGGGCAGGATCACCAGCGACGCGACGAGGCTCAGCCCGAACATCGCGTAGCAGGCCAGGAGCATCGTCTCGCGGGCCTCCCCCTGCGGGACGTGCGGCAGCAGGAGGGCACCGGTCGCGGCCGAGACCATGGGCGGGACCACCGGCATGAGCCATCCGGCGAAGGCCGCGTCGGGTGCGTTCCGGTGCCGGGTGAAGGCGAGGTACGGCACGGCCACGGCGCTGACCAGGCCTGCGGCGGTCCCTACCGTCCACAGCACCGCGTCGATGGCGACAGCGGCCCCCAGGCCGACCACGTCCCGGCCGATCAGGAGCGTCCCGGCGCCCACGGTGAGCAGCGCCATCGGCGGGGCGCCGTAGAAGTGCGCCATCACCGGGTCCGCGTGGTGCGCACGCGCGGCCGCGGGGTGCCGTAGCCAGTGCAGCACCGTGGCGGTCAGGAAGAAGACGAGCATCGCGGAGGCGAGCAGCCAGACGCCGACCGCGGCCTGGCGCAGGCCCGGGATCTGCACGGGCAGCGTCACCGCTGCGTTGGCGACCATCCCGGTGCCCATCACCGAGGCGAACCAGTTCGGTGTCACGTTCGCGATGCTGAAGCGGGCCATACGCCTCAGTCTCCCTACCGGCGGACCCGGCCGGTATCCTCGATCTCATTGTGGAACCACAACCTCACGTTGTAGCTGGGAGCGGTGTGGACCTGCCGTCGCTCCGGCTCCTCTCGGCGATCGCGGAGGTCGGCTCGATCACCGCCGCGAGCAGGACGCTGGGCATCACCCAGCAGGCGGCGTCGACCCGGATGCGCCGGCTGGAACGCATGCTCGGGGTGACGCTCCTGGTCCGCGGGCCGCGCGGCAGCACGCTCACGCTCGACGGCACGATGGCGGCGCAGTGGGCCGCCGAGACGGTCGAGGCGGCCGACCGGTTCGACGCCGGTGTCGCCGCGCTGCGCACCGCCGGTCAGGCACGACCCCTGGCGATCGCCGCGAGCCTCACGATCGCTGAGTATCTGCTCCCCCGCTGGCTCATGACGCTCCGGGGCCAGGACGCCACCGAGCACGCCGTCTCGGTGACCGCGACGAACAGCGCGCATGCCATCGAGCTGGTCACCGATCGCAGCCATCAGCTCGGGTTCGTGGAGACGCCGACGGAGATCCCCGGCCTGGTCGCCGCGACCGTCGCGAAGGACGAGCTCGTCTGCGTCGTCGCACCGCAGCATCCCTGGGCCCGGCGTCGGGGCGTGACCGCCGCCGAGCTCGCCCGCACCCCGCTCGTGACCCGCGAGAAGGGCTCAGGCACTCGGCTCAGCGCCGAGCAGCTCCTGACCGACGCCGGGCACGAGATCGCCACCCCGCTGGCCGAGCTTCCCACCACCGCGGCGGTGCGAACGGCTGTCGCATCGGGTGCGGCGCCTGCGGTGCTCAGCATCCTGGCCGTCCGGGACGACCTCACCGCCGGCCGGCTGGTCCGCGTCCCGGTCAAGGGCCTGCGCTTCGTCCGCGAGCTGCGCGCCATCCGGTCCCCCGGCCCGTCGCAGCTCCCGCTGCTGGAGAAGCTGCTGACCGTCGCGGCACGGAACGGCTGAGCCAACGGCGCCCGCGCCGGTCGCGTCTCGCTCCCGCGTCAGTCCTCGGCGTCGAACCGTGCCCGCGCCCGCTCGACGTCTGGCATGTTCTCGGCGCTCCAGTGGAAGAGCGCGTCGATGAGGTCCTGGATGGACCGCCCGAGTGCCGAGATGCGGTACTCGACGGCTATCGGGCGCGAGCTCACGACGACCCGGTCGACCATCCCGTTGCGCTCGAGGCGTCGCAGCGTCGCCGTCAGCGACTTCTGGGTGACGACCGGGATGGCCCGGCGCAGCTCGTTGAACCGCAGCGGCTGCTCGCACAGCTCGTCCAGCACCTGCAGCGACCACTTGTCGAGCACCTGGTCGAGCAGCTCACGGTGATGCGCGGAGATCAGGATGCGCTCGGCGGGTTCGGTGGTATCCGGCATGAAACCTAGTCTCGTTGAAGTTCCTCATCGACACCAGGTAGACACGAGATACCAGGCAGACCTACAACGAAGGGACCTTCCATGACCGCCGTGCAGCTCCTCACCCCCGAGGGCATGTTCCAGCCAGTCCCCTATCACCACGTCTCGGTCGGCACGGGCAGCCGCCAGGTGCACGTGGCCGGCCAGATCGCGCGCGACGCCGAGGCGAACCACGTAGCGCCCGACGACCTGACCGACCAGGTGGCACAGGCGCTCCGCAACACGGCCCGCGGTCTCGCCGGTGCCGGCGCGACCTTCGCCGACGTCGTGCGCCTCCGGTTCTTCGTCACGCACTGGAGCCCCGAGAAGATGGACGACTTCATGGCGGGCCTCGAGAGCGTGTCCGACGAGCTCGGCATCCCGCGTCCGCTGCCGCCCGTCTCGCTCATCGGCGTCGACTACCTGTTCGAGCCCGATGTGCTCGTCGAGGTGGAGGCGTACGCGGTCCTCGACTGAGCCGCGGACGGCGATCTTGACGCATGGTTCAAGTTCCACCTAAGGTTCTTGACCATGACGTCAAGTAATGTGATCGCCGACCCTGCCCCTGTGGTCGGCTCCCCCGCGGAGCCGCCCACCGAGGCCGTCGACACCGCCGCCTCGCCCATGCCGGCGTCGCCGTTCGAGCTCCTGCCCACTGGCGAGGCGTTCGGCGTCTGCGACCTGGACGGGGTGTGCTCCTGATGGCCGGCGAGGCCTTCGGCCAGGCCACGGACCGCCTGGTGGTCGACGTGTGGAGCGACGTGATGTGCCCGTTCTGCTACATGGGCGACACGCTCCTCGCGCAGGCCCTGGAGAGATTCCCGCACGCCTCGGGCGTCGACGTCCGCTACCACAGCTTCCTCCTGATGCCCCACCTGACCGACGACGACGCCCCGGTCAGCCCGACCGAGCTGCTGTCGGCCAAGCACGGCCTCCCTCGCGAGCAGGCGCAGGCGATGAACGACCAGGTCACCGAGCGCGCCCGCCAGATCGGGCTCGACTACCACCTGGACCAGGCCCAGGCGGTGGCCACTCGCACCGCGCACCAGCTCAGCCACTTCGCCGCAGCGCACGGCAAGCAGCACGAGCTGGTCCAGCAGCTCTTCAAGGCGTACTTCACCGACGGGCTCAACGTCGCCGACCACCAGGTCCTGGCGGACCTGGCCGCCGAGGTCGGCCTGGACCGTGACGCCGCGCTGGCCGCGCTGGAGAGCGGGGAGTTCGCGGACGCCGTCGAGGCCGACATCCAGCAGGCCCACCGGTACGGCATCCAGGGTGTGCCGTTCTTCGTGTTCGGCGGCAAGTACGCCGTCTCGGGCGCACAGCCGGTCGACGCGTTCCTGCGCGCTCTGGACACGAGCTGGGCGGAGACGGTCGGCGCGCCCGCCGACGCCGCCCCGGCCGGGGCCGGTCGGTGACGTCGGAGACCCCGCGTCTGCGCGCCGACGCGCAGCGCAACGTCGAGGGCATCCGCCTGGCTGCCCTCGACGTGTTCCGCGCCAACGGGCTGAACACCCCGCTCGACGCCGTGGCGCGCGCGGCGGGCGTCAGCAAGGGCACCATCTACCACCGCTTCGGTGGTAGGCAGGGCCTGATCGACGCGGTGGTCGACGAGCTCGTCGCCGAGCGCATCACGGGCATCATCACAGCGGTACGTGCGATCGACGACCCGGTCGAACGGTTCGAGAGCTACCTACGGCAGATCTGGCTGCTCCAGTACGACGAACCCGCCGCGAACGACGTCCTGCTGCGGTCCATGCCCGCCTCCGGGGCGGTGAACGCCCTGTGCGAGCGCGCCAACGAGAACGCCGCACGGCTCCTCGCCGACGCGCAGGCCACCGGCAAGGTCCGGGCGGACCTCACCGCAGAGGACGTCTGGCTCCTCGTCTGGGAACGCGGCATCATCGCCCGGGCCTGCGCCGAGCAGCCACGCGAGGGCTACAGCCGGCGCTCCGAGTTCACCCTCCGGGGCCTGCGCAGCGCCTCATAGCCTCATCGGCCCGGCGTCAGGAGCGCCGCCTCAGGAGCGCTTGCCCTCCGCGCGGTCCTTCACCACGCGGTCCAGGCTCTCCGGGTCGATGCCGCGGTCCTCCAGGAGCGCGTCGATCTTGGACTCGACGCGCTCCTCGCCCTCCCGGGACTGCGAGGAGCCCCAGAAGTAGAAGAGCATCAGGCCGGCCGCCTGCCACACGAGCTGGAGGAACTCCGACTGCCAGTTCTCGAACGTGGACGAGAGGAACTGCGGGAAGAAGTCGGACCACGTGAACTCCGAGCCGTGCTCAGCGGCGTCGTTCCGCACCGCGATGGCCTGGAAGACGAACTGGCCGACCCACGACACGATGAAGAAGATGCCCGTCACGATGCCGAACGAATAGGCACGGTGGAACCTCGGGCGGGACTTCGCTTCGTCGGTAGAGCTATCAGTCATGACAACCAACCCCCTCTATAGGCCTGCGTATCGTTCACGTTAGGCCGAGGTGAATCGGCTCGCACGAGGAACCGTTCGGGCACGGATTCCGGCATCTGAAAAATCCCCGGGGGTCCGCGGCACCGTGCGCCGGCCCCGTGTGCGAGTGGTCGAACCGCACACAGACAGTGGATCTGCCGCTCGCTACCGCGGGCGGCTCCACCTGATGGACCGCCTTGAGGGAGTACCGCCATGTTCTTCCACCGCCAGGAGCTGCAGCACACCGTCAAACCAGACAAGCCCGACGCCGTCTACGCCCGCAAGCTGCAGGAGGTGCTCGGTGGCCAGTACGGCGAGATCACCGTCGCCATGCAGTAC
>NZ_JBHXBG010000148.1:0-13457 GCF_042726755.1 Promicromonospora sp. NPDC060271
GGTCGTCCCCCGCGCGCCGCCGCGCCCGGCCGTACGGCCGCGCTCGGTAGTGGTGGCCGACATGGTCATTCCCCGCCGAGGTTGGCTTCGGCGCTCTGGAACCACTGGTCGGCGAACTCCTGTGCGTCGATGTTGCCGTAGGCGAGCTCCTCGCCCAGCCGCTTGAACTCGGCCTCGACCACGCCGTAGCCCTCGGCGGGGAGCGGCGTCTCGGCCGTGACCCGGTCGGCCACCTCGTCCTCGTAGGTGACGATCTTGGAATCGATCGAGCCTTCGGCCAGCTCCATCGCGTCCTTCTGGGCCGGTACGGCGGGCACGCCCTTGGACGTGCCGAAGATCTTGCCCACCTCGGGGTCGTTCACCAGGAAGTCGATGAGCGCGGCCGCGGCGTCCGGCTCGTCCGTGTTGGCCGACGACGAGAGCAGCATCGACGGCTTCCAGAACTGCTGCGAGCCGTCGGCGCCCGTCGGCACCGGCAGGATGCCGAGGTTCTCCGTACCCGCGCCCGCCGCATAGCCGGCCAGCATGTTGTCCCAGGTGATCTCGGTGGCCGCCTGGCCGACCTGCATGGCCGTCATCGGCTCGACCTGCTTGGCCCGCTCGACCGGGAAGAACAGCTTGTCGTCACGCAGCGGCTGCGAGCGTTCGATCCAGGCGACAAGGTCCGCCTTCTCGAAGGCCGGCGTGCCGTCCTCCGCGAATGCCGTCTTGCCCTGCTGGAGCAGCCACTGGATGAAGAGCCAGAGGGCGCCCGTGTAGTCGGTGCCGCCGTAGACCTGCGGGTCGTGGTCGGCCCCGGCCTCGCTGACCTCGCGGATCCAGGCGTCGTACTCGTCCCAGGTCAGGCCCTCGGCGGGCGGCTCGACGCCCAGCTCGTCCAGGAGGTCCTGGTGGTAGAACATGCCCAGCGTGTTGGTGCTGGTCGGGATGCCGAACTGCCCGCCGTCGACCGACCCGGAGCCGAGCAGCGTCTCGTCGTAGCCGCCGGTCTCCAGGTTGACGCCGACCTGGCTCGACAGGTCGAGGAGCTGGTTGTTCGACGCGTACTGGTGGATGTACGCGAGGTCCATCTGGAGGACGTCGGGGAGGGTCTGACCGGCCGCCTCGGTGGTGCGGGCGGTCCAGTAGTCGTCCCAGGCCTGGAACTGGGTCTGGACGTCGATGTTCGGGTGCTTCTCCTCGAACAGCTTCACCGCTTCCTCGTAGCGGGCCGCGCGGTCGTCGTCTCCCCACCAGACGAGGGACAGCTCGATGTCCCGGTCGGTGGCGACGGGCGCGGCCTCGCCCGAGCCGGCGGCGCTGCCGCCCCCGCACGCCGAGAGGGTGAGCGCGGCGACCGCCGCGATAGCCGTTGCGTGGACGGCGGCCTTGCCGGTGGTGGTGCGTGTGCGAACCACGTGAGCCTCCTTGCTCGTGCTGCTGTTGGCACGCCGGCTGCATCCTCGACGGCCGACTGAATCGATACAATACCGCTCCGGGAAGCGTTGTCCAGGGCTTCAGGTCAGGAATTCGTAACGAAGTGCACCGATACAACCCATCCGTCCCGGCCGTGGGCCGGGTCGCCGGAACGGGTGCCGGGCCGGGCCGTCACACAGGCGCCGGTGCGGTGTCCTTCACCGGCGGCCACGCCGGTCCGGTACCACGCATGGACTCGTGGAACGGGTCACCGGGTCCGATCTCGCCGGCCCGGACCACCGTTCCGGTGAACGCCGACCGGTAGATGGCGGCGACCAGCTCGAGCGTGCCGCGCACGTCGGCCACGGTGACCGGTGGCGCCTCGCCCGCGACGAAGGCCCGGTAGGTCGGCAGGAGCTGGGCAAGGTGCCCGGAGGGCAGGGCCGCCGGGTCCGGCTGCCACAGCCGCCCGACGTCGTCCCGGCCCTGCGCGGGCGTGAACGTCCAGTCGGCGTCGTCGTACCCGTACAGGTGCGACAGCTCGATCGTCGCCGCCTCGGTGTCGAACCGCAGGTCGGAGGTCTCCCGCGGGGACAGCAGGGAGTTGGTGACGGTCGCCATCGCACCGTTGGCGAAGCGGACTATCGCCATCGACACGTCCTCGGTGTCCACCTCCCGGGCGAGCCGTCCGGCCATCGCCGTCACCTCGGACCAGGGCCCGAGGACCGCCAGCAGCAGGTCGAACTGGTGGATGCCGTGACCCATGGTCGGGCCGCCGCCCTCGGTGTCCCACCGTCCGCGCCACGGCACCTCGAAGTACTCGGGCGCGCGGAACCACAGGGTGTCGCAGGTCGCGACGAGCGGGCGACCCAGCGCGCCGTCGTCGAGCAGCCGCCGTAGCTGGCGCACGCCGTGCCCGAACCGGTGCTGGACCACCTGGGTGAACGTCGCGGTGGAGGCCGCCTCGGCCGCCGCGATCCGGTCGATCTCCGCGAGCGAGAGCGTCGCCGGCTTCTCCACGACCACGTGCACACCCGCCTCGAGCGCGGCGACCGCCGCGTCCACATGGGCGCCCGGCGGGGTGCACACGTGCAGCACGTCGGAGTCGGCTAGCACGTCGGCCAGGTCGGTGCCGTGCCCGGCGACGCCGTACTTCTGGGCGAACGCCTCGGCGCGTGCCGGGTCGATGTCGAGGGCGTGCGCGAGGACGGCGTCCACGCCGTGCTGCGACAGCCCCGCGATCGCTTCCGCGTGCGTCCCGGCGATGGCACCCGTACCCAGGATCGTGACTCTCATGTCTCTCCATCCTCAGCGAGAAGCTGAATCGTTTCACCAAGCGTTTTCGACCGTACCAGGCACCGTTGAGTGCGGGATATTTGCGCCCAGAAGCGGGCTGAGCGCACAAATATCCCGCACTCAACGAGGAGGGTCAGCGGACCGCGTCGATCTCCTCCGCCACCGCGTCCAGGAAGGTCTCCGGGGTGGTTTCTGGGAGGAGGCCCGGGAGTCCTAGGAGGGCCCTTACGTCTTCCTCGGCGCCCGCCAGTCCTTCGACGTCGCCGAGGCCGTCGGAGCCGCCAGGCACCTCGAACGCGCTGACCACGGCCTCGAGCTCGTCGGCCCGCGGGTCGTCGACGCCCTCGCCGGAGAGCGTCCGACGTCGGACGAACTCCGCCCAGGCGGCCAGCGCGAACGCCACACCGCGCGGCTCCCGGCCGGCGGCCAGCGCGTCGCCGAGGACGCCGCCCCACCGGTACGGGATCTTCTGCGTCCCGTCCATCGCCACCTGGGCCGTCGTGTGCCCGGTGTGCGGGTTGGCGAACCGCGCGAGGATCTGCTCGCCGTACTGGTGCAGGTCCAGGCCCTCCGGCGCGGTGAGCGTCGGCAGCGCGTCCTCGAAGAGGTACTGCCGGGCGCGCTCGGCGATCGCAGGATCGGCCATCGCCGCGGCGATCGTCGTGTGCCCTGCCAGCCACCCGGAGTACGCGACCAGGGAGTGCGTCCCGTTCAGCAGCCGCAGCTTGGCCTGCTCGAACGGCGCGACGTCCTTGGTCAGGGTGGCACCGGCCGCCTCCCACGCAGGGCGCGGGCCGGCGAACCGGTCCTCGATCACCCACTGCGCGAAGGGTTCACCGACGACGAGCCCCTCGTCCCGCGCACCCAGCAGCTGCTCGACGTGGTCGCGCTGCTCCGGCGTCGTCGCGGGCACTATCCGGTCGACCATCGAGCACGGGAACGTGACGTGCGCGTCCAGGAAACCGCGCAGGACGTCGCCCTCCGGCCCGGGCAGGCCCGCGTCGACGGCCTGTCGCACCAGACGTTCGAGCACGCGTCCGTTGTCCACCATGTTGTCGCAGGTCAGCACGGTGATCGGCGCGCCGGATCCCGCACGCGCCGCGAGGCCCCGCACGAGCAGCCCGATCGCCGACGTCGCAGGGCGCACCGGCGACTCCCCCTGCACGTCCGCCCGCACGGCCGCCAGGTCCCCCGCGACGGCGTCCAGGTCGAGCGCCCCGTCGGGGGTCCGGGCGTACCCCTTCTCCGTGATCGTCAGCGTGACCACGTGGGTCGACGGCGCCGCGAGCGCCGCCAGCACCCGCTCGGTCTCCTCGGCGGGGTAGGCGACGTCGACGACCGAGCCGATCAGCTCGACGGACGACTCCCGCTCGCCCGCCGTCAGCACGGCGTACACGCCGCCCTGCGGGCGGAGCTGGTCGCGGACGGTCGCTGACCGCTGGGTCACGCCGAGGATCCCCCACGAGGTGTCGCCCGTGGCGATCGCCGCGCGTTCGGTGTAGACGGCCTGGTGCGCCCGGTGGAACGCGCCGATGCCGAGGTGGACGATGCCCACCGCCGTCGGCATCACCGGCGCGTCGATGCCCACGGGGACGTCGTCCCGGTGCAGGCGGTCGTCAGTCATCGCGTGTCTCCTTCACCTGTGCCACGAGCTGCGTCGGGTTCACGAACCGCAACGCAACCACGAGCATGACGAGCATGGTCGCTGTATAGATCACCGACATGGCCGAGATGAGCTGTCTCGCCTCACCACCGCCGGCGGATGTCATGCCACGGTAGATCGCCACGACGAGTGTGTCCGATCCAGGGCCGGACACGAGGAACGTCAGCTCGAACAGCCCGACCGTCCGGACGAGCACGAGGATCGCCGCCGCGAGGATGCCCGGCACGAGCAGCGGGGCGAGGACCCGCGTGAACACCTGCCGGGTCCGGGCCCCGCACATCCGGGCGGCGGACTCGATGGCCGGGTTGATCTGCTCGATGAACGGCGTCATCGTCAGGATCACGAACGGAACGGACGGGACGAGGTTGACCAGCACGACGGCGGTCAGCGTGCGCCCGAGCCCGAAGGAGTACATGACCGTCGCGAGCGGGATGCCGTAGGTGATGGGCGGCATGAGCACCGGCAGCAGGAACAGCAGCATGACCGCGCGCTTGCCCGGGAAGTCGCGGCGGGCGAGCACGTACGCGGCGGGCACCCCCACGGCGATGGAGATGACGACGACGAGCGCCGCCACGCCGACCGTGACGCCGACGACCTCGGCCAGCGCGAACCGGTCCCAGGCCTCCGTGTAGCGCTCGGTGGTCAGACCCTCGGGCAGCCAGGTGTCGAACCACTGCCGCCCGAACGAGTCGACGACCACCGCGACGAGGATGCCCAGCAGGAACACCCCGAACGCGGTCATGCCCGCCCAGACGAACCAGGTGGACGGGCGGGCGGCGATCGGCCGCTCCAGCGTCGATGCGGCCATCAGCCCTTCCCTCCGGTCGTGCCTCGGTACAGCAGCGACCGCAGGCCCAGCACGACCACCACGACGATCAGCTCTACCGCACCCATCATCAGCGCGATGGTGGACGCCATCGCGTAGTCGTTCTGCTCGCCGAACGCCCGGAACGCCATGAGCGACATGACCCGGGTCTCGCCCATGGCGTCACCGACGAGCCGCGCCGACGGGAACACGGAGAACGCGAGGACGAACGTCAGCACGAAGGTGGTCGCGAGCCCCGGGGCGAGCAGGGGCAGGATGATCCGCCGGAACCGCTGCCACCAGCCCGCCCCGAGCGTCTTGGCCGCGCGTTCGAGCGACGGGTCGATGCCGGACAGGTAGGACGAGATGAGCAGGAACGCGAACGGGAAGCCGGTGATGACCAGGGAGAACATGACGCCCAGGTAGTTGTTCACGAGCTTGAGCGGTTCGTCGACGAGGCCCATCTCGAGCAGCGTCCGGTTGAGCCAGCCCTGGCGTCCCGCGAAGATCAGCAACCCCTGGGCGGTGAGCACCGTGCCCAGCGTGATGGGGAGCACCAGCAGCGACGTCAGCAGCCGCTTGCCGCGGAACCGGTGCCGCAGCACCATCGCGACCGGCACCGACGCCAGCACGTTGAACAGGGCGGCGGGGAGCGCGAGCCGCATGGTGATGCCGACGGAGTCGAACACGAACGGGTCACGGAAGAACGCCACGTAGTTCGCGAAGATCCCGCCGCCCCACTGCTCGCGCATCGCCGCGGTGGGCTGGACGGTGAGCCCTATCCCGTAGGAGAACGGGTACACGAACAGAGCGACCGCCACGACGAGGCCGGGCACCAGCAGGAGCAGGGCCGGGTCGACACCCCGCTCGGCCAGCCGGTGCCGCAGGCTCGCGGTGGCCCGCCCCGGCCGCGGCCCGGCGCCGCCGCTCAAGCCCCTGCCCCCTCGGCTGCGAGAGCGACCTCCACCGGCGCGACGGCGTCCAGCGACTCCGGGAACACCAGGACCCGCTCGGCCGGCGCCGTCAGCCGGACGGCGCTGCCGACCTGCGGGGCCGACGGCGTCCGGGCGTGCAGCATCGTCTCGCCCGTCTGCACCCCGACGGCGTGCTCACGACCGTGGTACTCGACGACGGCGACGGTGCCGGGAACGGCGCCCGCTCCGTCGGTCGACGCAGGCTCATCCTGCTCGACCACGAAGTCCTCCGGCCGGATCGCCACCCGCACCTGGTCACCCGCGCCCAGGGCGCCGACGGCACGCCCCGTGAGCCGTGCCCCGCCGTCGGCCGTCCCGGGGAGGGCGACCACCACCTCGCCGCCGGACGCCGAGACGACGGTCGCGGTCAGGATGTTGCGGTATCCCATGAAGTCCGCGACGTACCAGCTCGTCGGGCTCTCGTAGAGCTCGTCGGGCGTGCCGACCTGCTGCACGCGCCCCTCCCGCATGACCACCAGGCGGTCGGCCAGGGACAGCGCCTCCTCCTGGTCGTGCGTCACGTAGATGGTGGTGAGTCCCAGCGACTGGTGCAGCCGCCGGATCTCGGTGCGCATGTCGAGGCGGAGCTTCGCGTCGAGGTTCGACAGCGGCTCGTCCATGAGCACCAGCGAGGGTTCGAGGACCACGGCGCGCGCGATCGCGACCCGCTGCTGCTGCCCGCCCGAGAGCTGGCCCGGCAGCTTCTTCGCGTGCTCGCCGAGCTTCACGAGCTTGATCGCCTCGCGCACCCGCGCGTCGATCTCGGCCCGGGGCCGCCCCTGCATCTGCAGGCCGAACGCGACGTTCTTCTCCACGGTCAGGTGCGGGAACAGCGCGTAGGACTGGAAGACCATCCCGAACCCGCGCCGTTCCGGTGGCAGCGTGTCGATACGCCTGCCGTCGAGCAGGATCTCGCCGTGCGTCAGCGGGAGCAGGCCGGCGAGGCAGTTCAGCGCGGTCGACTTGCCGCAGCCCGACGGCCCGAGCAGGGCGACGAACTCCCCCGACCTGATCGTCAGGTTCAGGTCGGACAGCGCGTCCACCCCGCCGAACCGCCGTCCGACACCGCGCAGCTCCAGGGAATCGAAGTCACTCACTCAGGCCCCCTCCTCCACCTTGCCGCCGCCGACCTCGCGGTCCCAGATGTCGAACGCCTTGACCATCGACTCGGCGTCGAGCGGCACGACGGCGTTCTGCGACTCGATGAGCTCGTCGAACATCGGGCGGCCGAACTCCTCGATCACGTCCTGCGACTCCTGCGGCGCGAGGTCGAGCGTCGCGCCCTCGACGGCCGGGCCGGGGTAGAAGTAGCCGGCGTCGTACGCCTTGGCGTTCTGCTCCGGCGTGAGCATGTCCTGCAGCAGGAGCATGATCGCGCTGATCTTGTCCGCGCTCTGCCCCTTCGGGATCGCCGCGTAGTGCGCGTCGGTCACCCAGGTGAAGTCGTCGAACGCGGCGGCCTGCAGCTTGTTCGGGAGCTGGCCCTCGGCGCGCGGCGCGATCTCCCAGCCGGTCGTGGTGGGGATCATCGCCCAGGTTCCGTCGGCCATGTTGGTGACCACCTGGCCGGTGCCCGTCGGGTAGGTGTCGACGTACTCGCCGAGCTCCTTGAGGTACGCCCAGGTCTTGTCCCAGCCGTTCTCCGGGTCGGTCGGGTCCTCGTCACCCAGGATGTACGGCAGGCCCATGAGGAAGGTGCGGCCCGGGCCCGAGTTGGCCGGGCGGGCGTACCCGAACTTGCCGGGGTTGGCCTTCGCCCACTCCAGGAGCTCGTCGGGGCTCGCGGGCGGCGTGTCGACGACGTCCGGGTCGTACTGCAGCAGCGGCCCCGACGGGTAGTACGTCGTCACCACGCCGAAACCCTGGGCGAGCTCCTGCATCTTGGCGGCGGGCTCCAGGTAGTTCTCCTGGTTCGACACGCGGTCGCCGTAGTCGTCGACGATCGGGAGCCACAGGTCCTGGCTGATGCCGGCGGCCAGCCCGTCGTTCCCGGTGAACACGACGTCGATCGACAGGTTGCCGCTGTCGACCTGCGGCTTGACGATGCCCGTCACGTCGGGCGCGCCGCCCGTCTCCCAGGTGACCGACTCGATGACGTCCGGGTTGTTCTCGACGAACTCGTCGACCATGCCCTCGGTGAGCCGCTGGTTGCCCGCGACGTCGAGGATGTTCAGCTTGACGGGCTCGGAGGGGGTCTCGGGGACGTCCGCCGCGTCGGTGACGGCGCCGCCGCCCTCGCCGCCGGGAGGCGCGGGCGGGGCGCAGGCGGTCAGCAGGGTCAGTGCCGCGACGCCGACGAGCGCAACGGCCTTCTTCGAGGTGCGCATGGTGCCTTCCTCTCTCGGGCTCCTTCGCCCAGGTTGTGTTGCCGGGACGGGCGTCAGTTGACCGGCCCGGCAGGTGCGGGTCCTGTGGACCCGCGAATCGTGAGCTCCACGGGGAGCTGTGAGCTGGCGGACGTCCCGCCGCGCAGCCGTGCCAGCAGCAGGTCGACGGCGCGCCGGCCCAGGCGGGCGAGCGGTGCGTGCACCGTCGTGAGCGCCGGCGAGACGAGGGTGGCGAGCTGGACGTCGTCGAACCCGACCACGGACATCTCGCCCGGGACGTCGACGCCGCGGTGCCGGAGCCGGTCCAGGATCCCGAGGGCCATGAGGTCGTTGAACGCGACGACGGCGGTCACGCCGCCGGCCAGCGCGTAGTCGGCCGCCTGGATGCCACCGGCGAAGTACGGCTGGAAGGTGCCGAGCTCCACCAGCTCGACGTCCCGCTGCCCTGCGGCAGCCTTCAGCCCGGCGACCCGGCGGCTTCCGGACCAGGACGAGGACGGCCCCGCCGCGACGCCCACCCTCCGGTGCCCGAGCGCGTACAGGTGCCCGAGCACCTGGGCGACGCCGTCGGCGTCGTCCACCGAGACGCACGGAACCTCCGGCGTCTCGGAGTCGGCGCTGCCCGCCAGCTCCCGGCTGGCCAGGACCGCGGTCACGCCCGCCAGCGCCGCGCGCAACTCCGCGTCGCCCGACCGTGGCGAGGCGACGAGCAGGCCGTCCGTCCGGGCGGCGAGGGCGCCGATCAGCTCGGCCTCGACGTCCGGGTCCTCGTCCGAGTCGGCGACGAAGACCTCGTAGCCCTCCGCACGGGCACGCGCCTGCACGGCCTTGGTCACGGTGGCGAAATAGGGGTTCTCCAGGTCGGGCACCAGCAGGCCGACGGCGTGCGTGCGCCCGACCCGCAGACCGCTCGCCGCCTGGTTGGGCCGGTAGCCGAGCTCCGCGGCCACCCGCGTCACACGTTCGAGGGTCTCCGCGGCCACCCGTTCAGGGTTCGAAAGAGCCCGCGACACCGTGGAGATCGAGACCCCGGCGGCGCGTGCGACGTCGTGCACCGTGACCATGGCACCCCCTTTTGAGACCGTTGCGACGCTGCAAACGTTTGCACCATACCCTAGGTTAAGGTGCAAACGTTCGCACCACCCTCCGTCCGGCCGACCGACCGGCCCGGCAACGACGCCAGGAGCACACGAATGACCGCTTGGACCCTGCATCCCGACCGGGCGCTGCCCGCGGACCCCGTGACGCGACCGATCGCCCGCGAGATCTACGAGGCGGTGCAGGACCTCCCGATCGTGTCGATGCACGGCCACGTCGACGTCACGGCCTTCGCCGACGACGAGCCGTTCCCGGACCCGGCGCAGCTCCTCGTGGTGCCCGACCACTACCTGACGCGGATGCTCGTCTCGCAGGGCGCGCGGCTTCCGGAGCTGGGCGTCGGGCCGGCCGACGGGGCCGGCTTCGAGTCCGACCCGCGCGAGATCTTCCGGCGTTTCTGCGCGGGCTGGAAGCACTTCCGCGGCACGCCCACGCGGTACTGGACGGAGCACGAGCTCGTCGAGATCTTCGGCGTCACGGTGCGCCCTTCCGCCGAGACCGCCGACCGGATCTACGACCAGATCGCCGAGACCCTCGCCGACCCGGCCTTCCGGCCGCGTGCCCTCCTCGACCGGTTCGGCATCGAGGTCATCGGCACCACCGACCCCGCCTGGAGCACGCTCGACGAGCACGCCCGCCTCGCCGTCGACCTACCCGGCCGGGTGCTCCCCACCTTCCGCCCGGACCCGCTGCTGCACCCCGCCCGGACGACCTGGCGGGGCGACCTGGAACGGCTCGCCGTGGCGTCGGGCGTCACCATCAACACCTACTCGGACTATCTCGAGGCGCTCCGCGAGCGCCGCGCGGCCTTCGTCGCGGCGGGCGGCCTCGCCACCGACCACGGCCACCTCAGCGCGGACACGACCCCGCTGCCCGACGACGTCGCGAGCAGCCTGTTCGAGAAGGCGCTGGCGGGTGGCTCCGACGGATCGGGGATCAGCGCGGCGGAGGAGTCGGCGTTCTCCGCGCACATGCTGTTCCAGATGGCGGCGATGTCCGTGGAGGACGGCCTGGTCATGCAGCTCCACCCCGGTGTGCTCCGGGATCACGACCCTGCCGTCGCTGCCATGTTCGGTCCCGACAAGGGGTACGACATCCCTGTCGTCACCGAGTTCGCGCGCGGTCTGCGGCCGGTCCTGGAAGCGTTCGGCAACTCGGCGAGCTTCCGGATGATCGCGTTCACCGTCGACGAGGACGTGTACTCGCGTGAGCTGGCGCCGCTCGCCGGCGTGTATCCGGCGCTCCGCCTCGGTGCGCCCTGGTGGTTCCTGGACGCCCCGGACGCGATGCGCCGGTTCCGGGAGGCGGCGACGGAGACCGCGGGGTTCTCGAACATGTCGGGCTTCGTCGACGACACCCGCGCGTTCTGCTCGATCCCCGCGCGCCACGACCTGGCCCGCCGGGTCGACGCCGGGTACCTGGCCCGGCTGGTCGCCGAGCACCGCCTCGACCTGGACGAGGCCGTCGACACCGCGGCGGACCTGGCCTACCACCTGCCGAAGCAGGCGTACGCGGCCCGCTGACCGCTGCTGGTCAGGCCTCCTCTCCTTCGAGGTCTAGGTTCCTCCGTCCTGAACCGTGTCAGAACGGAGGAACCTAGACCTCGAAGCGCGCCGTTCGCGGGGCACTCGGACCCGTCACGTTCCTGGGCGGACCCCGGTCCGGAGTGGACCTGGACCAGTGCGCTGAGGCACAGTTCAAGCACGCCCCCACATACCTGCACATCAATCGCAAGACGGACGGGACGATCCATGACCGGTGATACTCAGCGCTCCGTGCCCCATCCGGCCTGGCTGCCCGACGACGCGTTCGCCGCGATCGGCAGCCGCCGCGTGGTGGTGGCGGGCGACGGCGTCCTCGCGGGAACGGTCGCGGAAGAGGTGGCGGCGGCGACGGCTCGGTTCGGCGGTGCGTTCTCGCGCCTCGAGGTGGGCGACGGCGTGTCCGACGCCGAGCTGGTGCTGACGCTCGCGCACTTCGACTCGGCGTCGGCCGACCACTCGACCGACGAGAGCTTCCGGTTCATGCGCGAGGCGGGCGCCGTCGTCGTGCAGGCAGAGACCGATGCCGGGCTGCTGCACGGCCTGTTCCACGTGGTGCGCCTCGGCGAGGCGGCGTTCGAGGGGCCGGACGCCGACGAGACGCACGCCCCCGCGACCGACCTGCGGATGCTCGACCACTGGGACAACGTTGACGCGCACCCAGTCATGGGCCAGGTGGAACGTGGGTATTCCGGCGGCTCCATCTTCTACGACAACGGTTTCGTCCGCGCGGACCTGACCCGCGTCGAGCGGTACGCCCGGCTGCTCGCCGCCGTCGGGATCAACCGGGTGGCGATCAACAACGTCAACGTGCACGCGCGTGAGGCGCGCCTGCTGACCGACGATTTGGGCGACGTCGTCCGGATCGCCGCCGTCTTCCGGCGCTGGGGCATCCGGGTGCACCTGTCGGTGTCGTTCGCCTCGCCGATCATGCTCGGCGGGCTCGCCACGTCGGACCCGCTCGACCCGGGTGTGGCGCACTGGTGGGTGCGCACGGCGGCGCGGGTGTGGGACGCGATACCGGACTTCGGCGGGTTCGTCGTCAAGGCCGACTCCGAGGGCCAGCCGGGCCCGTTCGCCTACGGACGCACGCATGCCGACGGCGCGAACATGCTGGCCGCGGCCGTCGAGCCGTACGACGGCCTGATCCACTGGCGGGCCTTCGTCTACGACCACCGGCAGGACTGGCGCGACCGGTCCACCGACCGCGCCCGCGCCGCCTTCGACCACTTCCAGCCGCTCGACGGCACCTTCTCGGCGAATGTGATCCTGCAGGTCAAGTACGGTCCGCTCGACTTCCAGGTGCGGGAACCGGTCTCGCCGGTCCTTGCCGCGATGCCCAGGACGCGGGTCGCCCTCGAGCTGCAGGTCACCCAGGAGTACACGGGGCAGCAGAGGCACGCCGTCTACCTCGGTCCGCAGTGGAGCCAGATCCTCGGGTTCCGGTTCGGGGACCTGACCGGAGGGGCTGGCGGCTCCCCTACCGTCGCGGATCTCGCGACCGGCCGCGGTGAGGCCGCCGAGGACCCTGGCACCGGCACGTGGCACAAGCCCGCCGGCGGCTTCGCCGCCGTCTCGAACGTCGGCGACGACGAGTTCTGGACCGGCCACCCGTTCGCCCAGGCCAACCTCTATGCGTACGGGCGGCTGTGCTGGGACCCGACCCTGGACCCGGCCACGGTGCTCGACGAGTGGGTGGGCCTCACCTTCCCGGGTGCGCCCGACGCCGTCGGGCAGGCGGTGCACGCGGTGCTCGACCGGTCCTGGGAGACGTACGAGCAGTACACGGCACCGCTCGGTGTCGGCTTCATGGTGCGTCCCGGCCACCACTACGGCCCCGACGTCGACGGGTACGAGTACACCCCGTGGGGCACCTACCACTTCGCGGACCGTGACGGGATAGGGGTCGACCGGACCGTGCGAACCGGGACCGGGTACGCGGGCCAGTACCCGTCGCCCTGGCGCGAGGCCTACGAGTCGCCGTCCACCTGCCCGGACGAGCTGCTGCTGTTCTTCCACCACGTGCCGTACTCGCACGTGCTGCACAGCGGGAAGACCGTGATCCAGCACGTCTACGACACCCACTTCGAGGGCGTCGAACGGGTCGAGGCGATGATCCGCGCGTGGTCGGCGGTCTCGAAGCTCGTGGACCCGCGCCTCTCCGAACGCGTCGCGGACCGGTTCGCGGAGCAGCTCCGGAGCGCCACCGAGTGGCGCGACCAGATCAACACCTACTTCCTGCGCAAGTCGGGGATCCCGGACGAGCGTGGGCGCACGATCTACCGGTAGCGCCTGCGGGCCGGGTTGAGTGGTCGGCAGTACGTCAGGTGATCGGCAGCCCGAGCTGCCGATCACCTG
>NZ_JBHXBG010000149.1:0-13259 GCF_042726755.1 Promicromonospora sp. NPDC060271
CGGTCATGGCAGGGGTCTGTCTGACAGCGCTGACAATCAACCCCTTGACTCTGACCCGCAGGGGGTGAATCGTGTGCCTGAGTCGGTCCGGCACTGCTGCCGGACTTCGCACGACGCAAGGGAGCTTCATGCGCACGGCACGATTCCTCATCGCACCCGTCACGGCAGTGGCACTCGCCCTCTCGCTCGGTGCCTGCGGCTCGGGCGGAGGCGGCTCCGACGACGGAACGATCAAGGTCGCCTACCAGAAGTTCGGCAACTTCACGCAGGCCGACGAGCTGTTCAAGAACGTCAAGGCCGACTTCGAGAAGGCGAACCCGGACATCACCGTCGAGCTGGTACCCATAGAGGCGCAGCAGAACGACTACTTCACCAAGCTCGCGCTCATGAACCGGTCGCCCAGCACCGCGCCCGACGTCATGTACGAGGACACGTACATGATCAAGTCCGACGTCGAGGCCGGGTACCTCCAGCCGCTGGACGACTATCTCGCCGAGTGGGACGAGTGGGACCAGTTCGTCGACAGCGCCAAGGAGGCCGGCGCGGGCGACGACGGCAAGACCTACGGCGTCTCCATGGGTACCGACACCCGCGGCCTCTGGTTCAACAAGGACGTGCTCGCCAAGGCCGGGCTGCCGGAGGACTGGGCGCCGAAGTCCTGGGACGAGCTGCTCGAGGCGGCGAGGGCCATCAAGGAGTCCGACCCCGACGTCGTGCCGTTCAACATGTACTCCGGCAAGCCCCAGGGCGAGGCGGCGGTCATGCAGGGCTTCGAGATGCTCCTGTACGGCACCGGCGACACCCTCTACGAGGACGGCAAGTGGGTGCTCGGCTCGCAGGGCTTCGTCGACGCCCTCGGCTTCGTCCAGACCGTGTTCACCGAGGGCCTGGCGCCCACACCGCAGCAGGCGCTCGACACCAACATCGGCAACACGGTCCAGGCCGAGTGGCTGCCCGAGGGCAAGGTCGGCATCGCGCTCGACGGCTCCTGGGTGGCCGGCAACTGGCTCGAGTCCGGCGTCGCGCCGTGGCCCGAGTGGTCCGAGAAGATGGGTGCGGCGCCCATGCCGACCCAGGACGGCGCCGCACCGGGCGCCGTGAGCATGTCCGGCGGCTGGACCCTCGCCATGGGGGCAGGCTCCAAGAACCCGGACGCGGCGTTCGAGTTCATCTCGATGGCCCTGAACCGCGAGAACTCCCTCTGGTTCGACGTGGCGAACAGCCAGATCGCCGTCCGGACCGACGTCGCGGAGGACCCCGAGTACACGAAGACCAACCCGACCACCGAGTTCTTCACCGGCCTCGTCGACGTCACCCACTTCCGGCCCGCCACCTCGGACTACCCGAAGGTCTCCAACGAGATCATGGTCGCGATGGAGTCCGTGATGACCGGACAGCAGACGCCCGAGGAGGCCGCTGCCGTCTACGACGAGGCCGTCACAGGCATCGTCGGCGAAGAGAACACGATCCAGGGCTGACCTGTGGCCGTCACGTCCCGCGGCGCGGCGCGGGTGATCCCACTCGCGCCCGCCGTCGTCCTTCTTGTGCTCTTCATGCTCGGCCCGGTGGTGTGGTCGTTCTACGGCTCGTTCACGAACGCCGCGCTCACCGGGCCCGCCGCCCTGAACCCGGAGTGGATAGGGCTCGATAACTACACCGCCCTGTTCGGCGACCCGGACTTCCCGAAGTCGCTGTGGCTGACCGTGGTCTTCGTGTTCCTCTCCGCGGTGGTGGGGCAGAACGTCATGGGCATCATGCTCGCCGGGCTGCTGCGCTCGGCGGTCAGGCCCGTGCGGTCCATCGCCTCGACGGTGGTGGTCGCCGCCTGGGTGCTGCCGGAGATCGTCGCCGCGTTCGCCGCGTACGCGTTCTTCCACTCCGAGGGCACGCTCAACGCCATGCTCGCCGGCATCGGGATCACCGGGCCTGACTGGCTCTACTCCACCCCGATGCTCGCCGTGATCGTCGCGAACATCTGGCGCGGCACCGCCTTCTCGATGATGGTCTACTCGGCGGCTCTCGCCGAGGTGCCCCCGGAGCTCACCGAGGCCGCGCAGCTCGACGGCGCGAACGGGCTGCAGCGGCTTGCCTGGGTGACGCTGCCCGTCATCCGGCGCAGCATCTCGACCAACCTCATGCTCACGACGCTGCAGACCCTCTCCGTGTTCACGCTGATCTACGTGATGACCGGCGGAGGCCCCGGCACCGACAGCTCGACGCTGCCGATCCTGGCGTACCAGGAGGCGTTCAAGTTCGCGCAGGTCGGCTACGGCACGGCCATCGCGACGGTGATGATCATCGTGGGCGCGGTCTTCTCCGTGATCTACATCCGCGCGCTCCGACCGGAGGTGGACTGATGACGGACACTCTGACGAGGCCCGCCGCACCGGCCCGGAGCGGGGCCGCCTCGCTGGCCGCGCCGCGCGGCACGGCCACCAAGGTGGCCGCCAACGTGGTGCTGCTGGTGATCGCCCTGTGCTTCGTGCTCCCGATGGCATGGGTGCTCGTCGCGTCGTTCGACGCGGAGGCCACGCTCTCCTTCGGGATGCCCGACACCGTGACCACCGACAACTTCGCGGCGATCATGACGCCGGAGCTCACCTGGCTGCCGCTGTGGAACGCGTTCGTGCTGTCCGCGGGCTCGGGGGCCATCACGGTGGTCGTCGCGGTGCTCGCGGCCTATCCGCTGTCGCGGTACCGCATGCGGTTCGGCAAGTACTTCCTGTACTCGGTGCTGTTCGGCACGTGCCTGCCGATCACGGCGATCATGGTCCCGGTGTACGCGCTGTTCGTGCAGCTCAACCTGCTGGACTCGCTGCCGGGGACCATCTTCTTCATGGCGGCGACGTCGCTGCCCATGGCGATCTGGATGACGAAGAACTTCATGGACTCGGTGCCGATCTCGCTGGAGGAGGCCGCCTGGACCGAGGGGGCGTCGGCCATGCAGGCGCTGCGCCGGGTGGTCCTGCCGCTCATGCGGCCCGGCATCGCCGTGGTGTTCATCTTCGTGTTCGTGCAGGCGTGGGGGAACTTCTTCGTCCCGTTCGTGCTGCTGCTCTCCCCGGAGAAGCAGCCGGCGGCCGTGAGCATCTTCGCGTTCTTCGGCCAGTACGGGTCGGTCGCGTACGGCCAGCTAGCGGCGTACTCGCTGCTCTACGCCGCCCCGGTGCTGGGCCTCTACGTGCTGGTCACGAGGATCTCGGGCTCGGCGTTCGCCCTGGCGGGCGCGGTCAAGGGCTGAGGACGCCCCGCCCTTTCGTTGAGTGCTGGGTATTTGTGGCCGAGGACGCCTTCGCCCCACAAATACCCAGCACTCAACGAAGGGCGCGCGCTAGTGCCACGGGTTGAGGGCGTGCTTGCCTTGGGTCGTGCGGGTCTCGACGTCGCGGAGTACCGCGGGGCCCTCGGCCAGCGGGTGGCTCTCCGGCGTGTCCGGTGGGTAGACGCCGTCGTCGATGAGCGTTCGCAGCTCTGCCACCAGTGATCGGTACAGGGCCGGGGCGGCGGAGGGCAGTGCGCCGATGTGCAGGCCCCTGACCTGTACCGGGTGGCGGAAGACGAGGTCGTGCGTCGTCAGGGCGGCGCTCCCGGAGGCGTCACCGAACACCACGACTCGTCCGGTGAACCTCTTGGTGACCGCGAGGCTGGTCTCGAACGTGTCCCGTCCGACCGACTCGAGGACCAGGTCGACGCCGCCCGCGAGGCGGCCGAGCGCCGCGCTCAGACCGGGCCGCGTGCTGTCGAGTACCTCGTCGGCGCCGAGCGCCCTGACGGCGTCGTGCTTGGCGGGCGACGCCGCCGCGACGACGTGCGCGCCGTAGTGCTTGGCGAGGCGGACGGCGGCCTGCCCGACACCGCCGGCCGCGGCGTGGACGAGCACCGTCTCGCCCGCCTTGACCTCACCGAGGGGCCGCAGGGCCGCCAACGCGGTAGCCCAGTTCAGGATCATGCCGAGCGCCGCGGCGTCGCTCCAGCCCGACGGCACGGGCAGCACGCCCTGGTGCGGCATCACCATGTACTCCGCGAACGCACCGGGCCCGGTCCCGACGACACGGGCCCCGACCGGGAACGGCTCGTCGATCTCCGGGCCGACGCCGACGATCTCGCCGGCGGCTTCGAAGCCCGCCACGTAGGGCGGCGTCGGCCCGCCTCCGTAGGTTCCCCTGGACTGCATGACGTCCGCGAAGTTGACCCCGGCTGCGCCCACCCGGACGAGGTAGTCGCCCGGCCCCGGTATCGGGCGGCGACGGCGGGCAAGGACCAGGTCGCGCGGACCGTGGTGGGACTGCTGGACCAGGGCTCGCATCGTGTCCGGCGAGCTCTCGTGCTGGGTGATCGCGTCCATGCGGGGAACGTAGAACCCTCACACTTGTGTCAACGTCAAGCCCTCCGCGTCACCGACGGGCGCGTGCGGCCTCGTCCAGGAAGGCGTCCAGGGCGGCCTTCCGGGTATCGAGGACAGCGATCCGCGCGGCGAGCCGATCGCGGTAGGCCCGCACCTCGTCCAGGAAGTCGGAGCGCGGCTGGTCGGCGGTGTCCGCGCGGCCTTCGGCCGGCTCGGGCAGCAGCTCCCTGACCATCCGCACGGGCAGCCCGGACTCCAGCAACGAGCGGACGGCGATCACCCGGTCGACCGTGGACCGGCAGTAGTCCCGGTAGCCGTTGCTGCACCGGCCGGGGACGATCAGGCCCTCGTCCTCGTAGAACCGCAACGACCTCGCACTCGCGCCCGTGACCCTGGCGGCCTCGCCGATCCTCATACCCGTGCGCAACATCGAGCAGCGGCTCGGTCTTCCGCCGAAGCAACGCTTGCCTTGGGTCAGGGAACTCGCTGCAGGGGTGGACGCGACGGTTCGACCTTGATGATCTCGCAGCTCAAGCGTTCCTGCGGTAATCTGGCATGTGCCGCCCCCCGCTGGGGGGAGAGGAAGTGAGGCCGGGACCCCCTGATGGACGTCAGGAGCCCGGCCTTCGCGCTGCTCACGCCAGTTCGATCCGCACTTCGTGCACCGTGGTTCCGAGAGCCTCCCGAGCCTCGTGTGCGCCACGTTCCGCCCCTGACACAGCACCGGCGACGGCATCGGCGATCCACAGCATCTGTTCTTCCTTGGGGAGAGCGAACTCCACGACGATCCCCTCGATCGCGTTCTTGCTTCGCAGGGCGTCAACCATCTTGACGTCTCGACGATTCAGCGCGGGATGCCGTGACTCGAACCAGGCACGACTGACGCCCATCGATGACAGCTCGTGGAGCAGTCGTTCCATGCAATAGCGACGACCGCGTTCCTGCCGCCGAGGATCCAAGGGCACTCCGATCACGACGATGTGAACAAGATCCTCGACGGCGATCGCCTCAGCGATCTTGATCTGTCGTTGTGGGGTCTCGTGCCGCCAATGAAGCCGGTCGGCACGTCGTGGAAGGAGCGACAGCATGCTGTCGCGGACGGGCTCGCAGGTATTCGGGTCCGCCACGACCGCAGCGAGGAAGTACGTGCCCGACGAACGGTCAGCCGGGAGCCACATCGACTCGTCGATCCACGCGTGGAGGTGGAAATCGTCGGCGTCGGTGGAGGGTGGCTCTGAGGGCATTTTGCAATCTTCGTACACCAAGGTCGCCATCGCACGGCAAGTGGCTGTTGCGTATACGCAACCACTCCAATGCACTGATAGATGCAGTACGAGAGACCTATCCTGGCCCTGCGATGGGCGTCCTCAGCGGAAGACGACCGTGCGGCGCCCGTCCATCAGTACCCGGCGTTCCGCGTGCCAGCGGACGGCGCGGGCCAGGGTACGACGCTCGACGTCCTCGCCGATGCCGACCAGGTCCTCGACCGTGCGGGAGTGGTCGACCCGCTCGACGTCCTGCTCGATGATCGGGCCCTCGTCGAGGTCGCCGGTCACGTAGTGGGACGTGGCGCCGATGATCTTGACGCCGCGGTCGTGCGCCTGCCGGTAGGGCCCCGCGCCCTTGAACGACGGCAGGAACGAGTGGTGGATGTTGATGATCTGCCCGCTCAGGTCGCGGCACAGCTCGTCCGACAGGATCTGCATGTACCGGGCGAGCACCACCAGCTCGGCGTCCGTCTCCTTGACCAGGCCCCGCAGCGTCGCCTCCGCCTCGGCCTTGGTGTCCTTGGTGACGGGCACGTGGTGGAACGGCTTGCCGTAGAACGTCGCGATGTCCTCCAGGTCGCGGTGGTTGCCCACCACGCCCACCACGTCGATCGGCATGCGCTGCGACCGCTCGCGGTACAGGAGGTCCACCAGGCAGTGTGCCGCCTTGGAGACCATGAGCAGCGTACGGATGCGGCGGCCCACGACGTCGAGCGTCCATGTCATCCGGAACGCGCCCGCCACCTGCGTCATCGCGGTGGTGAGCTCGTCTCGGGACGCCGCCGACTCGACCTGCACTCGCATGAAGAACAGACCCGACGTCGGGTCGCCGAACTGCTGCGACTCGGTGATGTTGCCGCCGTGCTCGGCGAGCATTCCCGCCACCGCGTGCACGATTCCCGGCTGGTCCGGGCAGGACAGGGTGAGGATCCAGTGGGTGGCTGCGGTCGCGTCGTTCACGCGGTCAGGCTAACCCGCCGCGGCCGAGGCGGCTCAGCCGTCCGCGGTGAGCTCCTTGCGCATCACCCAGCGCCGCCTGCCGCCGCTGACACCGCTCGTCTCGGCCGCGCGTTCGAAGCCCGCCGCCTCGAACATCCGCACCGTCCCGACGTAGCCGCTGATCACGTCGACGCGGTCCGGGCCGACGTCGGCCGGGTAACCCTCGACCACCTCGGCGCCGTGCGCCCGGGCGTGCTCGACGGCCCCGGCGAGGAGGTGGTGCAGGAGCCCGCGCTTGCGGTATCCCGCGCGGACCACGAAGCACACCGCCACCCAGGCGTCACGGTCGTCGACGAACGGGATGGTGCGTGAGTGCATGAGCCGGCGGTAGGTGGAACGGGGCGCGATCGAGCACCAGCCCGCCACGACGTCGTCCACGTACACCAGGACGCCCGGGCCGGGCTCGGTGGCGCAGAGGTCCCGCATGTAGCCGGGGCGCTCCTCGGCGGGCACCCGGCTGTCCCGGTACGCCATGCACCAGCAGCCCTTGCCACCGGGCTTCTTGACGCCCACCACCTCGTAGAAGTCGTCGTACCGCCCGACGGCCGGCCGCACGTCGATCCGCGGGCCGGGCTCGGCCGGCCGGTGGGTTCCCTCGTCTCCCATGCCCCGAACCTACTCCGGGCCACCGACACGACCGTCTGCACCGCGAACACCGTCGACCCGGGCACGCCGACTCTGCCACCATGGACCCATGAGCAACTCCACCACGACGATCGCGCTGGTCGAGGACGACCACGCGGGCGAGCTCCTCACGTTGCGGCGCGCCGCGTTCGTGACCGAGGCCCAGCTGTACGACGACCCGAACATCCCGCCCCTGACCCAGACGCTCGCCGAGCTGCGGGACGACCTGGCCCGCGACGACGTCGTGACCATCGGCGCGTGGGAGGGCCACCGGATGATCGGCTCGGTACGCGTCGAGATCGAGGGCGAGAAGGCGACGCTCGGCCGGCTCGCCGTCGCGCCGGACAAGCAGGCCCGCGGCATCGGCACCGAGATGCTCTTCGCCGTGCTCCCGTACCTGCCGGAGCAGACCAAGGAGATCTGGGTCTTCACGGGCAAGGACTCGAAGCAGAACCTCGCGCTGTACACGAAGCACGGTTACGAGGAGCAGTACGACAAGGCCGCCGGCGACCTGACGTACACCTACCTGCGGCGCGTGCTGGGTGCCGCAGGCGCGCAGCACGCGCCCCAGGAGGGCTGAGGTCAGTAACCCCAGGCGTGGTAGGACTCGATCTCCAGCCACGCGTCGAACCGCGGGTTCTCGCGGTTCGGGTACGGGCTGCCCGTGTAGTGGGTGGCGAGCCGGTCGATGCCGGCCAGGTTCTCGTCGGGCGTGATCGTCACGCGGCCCTGGAGGCTGACGTGGCGGTACCAGGTGTCGCCGTCGAGCACCGTGAGGGAGACGCGCGGGTCCGCGCGCAGGTGTTCCAGGCGCTTGCGGGTGCCGTCGAGGTTGAGCAGCACCCTGCCGTCCTCGTACAGGTACCACGTGGCCACGGAGACGGGCGCGCCGTCGGGCCGGACGGTCGCCATGACGGCGGGGTTCGGCTGGGCGAGGATCTTCGCGATGTTCTCGGGGACCGGGGGCGTTGCCACTGTGTGCTCCTTCGACGTCGGACGGGTCCGAGCAGCCAATCAGGTATCGAGGCCCAGGCCAAGCGTGTCGAGCGACCGGAGCAGCAGGTTGCGTCGGCCGCCCTGGTGGTCCGCCCGGTCCAGGGCCAGCCGCGTCGCCCGGATGCCCGCGGCCGCCACCGGCTCGGGCGGGAACGGCACAGGCCTGCGGCGCACCGTCCGGAGCCTCGTGCGTTCGGTGTCGGGGGCGCCGTCCAGGACGTCGAGCCGGTCGAGCATCACCTGAGCGGCGAAGTGGCCGGCGCCGGCGCCGAGCCCCGCCAGCCCTCCGGTGTGCTGCACGCGACCGCCCGCGGCCTGCGCGAACCACGCGCCGGGCCGCGTGGCCGTGTCGACGGCGCCCGACCACCTGTGCGAGAGCCGGATGCCCTCGAGCTGCGGAAACGTGGTCAGGAGGTGCTCGGTGAGCCGCCGGAACGTCGCGGGCCGGTCCTCGTACGTCCTGCTCATGCGCCCGCCGTAGTGGTGGACGGCGTCGTGGCCGCCGAACACTATCCGGTCGTCCGCCGTGAGCCGGTAGCGGTGTGACCGGTTCGCCACGTCGGCCAGACCCTGTCTGCCACGCCAGCCGATGGCGGCGAGCAGGTCGGCGGGCAGCGGCTCCGTGGCGATCGCCGACACGTAGACGGGCACCGTGTGGCGGCGGGAGCGCCGGAGCAGGGACGGGAACGCGCTGGTCCCGAGCAGCACGCGGTCCGCGCGCACGCTCGCGTCCCCGTGGGGCGAGAGCGTGCGCAGCACGATGTCGTGCGCGCCGCTCCGTTGCGGGACGAGGGCGGCCACCCGGGTCTGCTCGAAGATCTCCACGCCGAGCTGGCTCGCGGCCCGCGCCAGCTCCGCGGCCAGGCGAGCGGGGTGCACCAGCGCGGCGTCGTCGGGCCGGACCAGGCCTGCCTCGTAGGTGGGGCTCGCCACCTCGGCGCGCATCTTCGCCCGGTCGAGGTAGGTGTGCGGGGCGCCGGTGCGGGCGGCCCGCGCGGCGGCGTCGAGCAGCCAGTCGATCTGGTGCGGCTCGATCGCGAGGTCCACGATGCCGGTGCGCTCCCACTGGCAGTCCAGGCCCAGGGAGTCCACCGTCGCGCCGACGGCCGCGAGGTTCTCGTGGCCGAGCCGGGTCAGGAGGGCGTGCTCGCCGGGTTCGTCGCGGCGCTCCTCGGCGCCGTCCGGCGGGCGGCCGCTCGCGTGGCCGTGCGTGAGGTTCGCCCCGCAGAACCCGACGTTCCGGCCTGACGCCGCCCAGCCCACCGAACGGGCCTCGACCAGCACGACGCGCGCCCCGGGGTGACGCTGCTTCGCGCGGAGCGCTGACCACAGGCCGGTGTACCCGCCGCCGACCACGGCGATGTCGGCCCGGACCGGCGCCGACAGCGTCGGGTAGCTCGCACGCTCACCCAGGTCGTCCAGCCAGAACACCGCATGGTGCGTCCCGCCGAGGGCGTGGTCGACGACGGCGCGAGCCGGGACGTTGCGCTCGAAGACGGTCCGCTGGAGACGTGCCATACGGCGAATCTAGCCAATGTCCGGTGACTGCCGGTTTCGCCGGGATGAGCGTCAGATGACGGTGCAGGTCAGGCTCTACGTGCCGAGGCAGATCGTCTCGTAGCTGCGCTGCGCGTCGAAACCGAGCCGGAGCTCGTCCTTGGTCCCGTCAGGGCACTCGACGCCCCCGACCATCAGGCCGGTGACCGGGCGCGCGCCGTCGGACGTGCACGCCACCTCGGCGCCGTCGGCGTCCACGCAGTCGCCGGTCATGAGCTGTCCGCCACCCATCCCCGGGTCACCCGGATGGTCGTCGGACAGGTTGCGGGCACAGACCGCCTGGGTCTCCCCGCCGGCGTTGCCGTCCTTCTGGAAGACGACGTCCGTGCCCTCCGGGCAGTGCAGCTGGCCCACCGACACGGCGTCCTGGATGTCGAGGACCGTGACGGTCGCACCTGGGTCGTCGCAGGACAGCGGAAGGTAGGCGGTCGTATCGGCCTCGGTGTTCTCCGCGGCCGGGTCGGGTCCCGCGCACGAGTCGATCGCCCAGGTCGCGGTGGGCTCCTCGCTGGAGTTGGGGCCGAAGAAGTAGAAGCCGACGGCGCCGATGACGACCGCGGCCACGAGGAAGGCCACGACCGACCAGATCCGGTCCCGCCCGCCGCTCTTCCTGCGCCGCCCGCCGCTGCCGGTTCGCACGGGTCCCGTGGCCGGCCAGCCGGGCTCCGGCTCCTGGCCCGGCTCGGGGCGGGCAGCGAACTGGCCTGACGGAGGCCGGCTCGCCGCAAACGGGCCGGACGGCGGCTGCGTGCCCGTCCACGGGCTGCTCGGGCGGCGCTGGTCCGGCTGGTGTTCCGGAACTCCGGCGTCCGGTGACACGGGGTAGGGCATGGGCCGCACCATAGCCACGTCCGGCTGAATCGCGAAAGGGTCTCAGGTACTTTCGTTGCAATACCGGGCTTTTCGCCTCGCCTGGTCGTGGACGGGATCACCGGGCGGTCGTGGAGCACGGGTTCGTATCCGCCGCTGCTACGATCTTCGGGTCGCGACTGGCGTCAGGTGGATCACCACCGGGGAGCGACGAGTCATGCCGACGAGGGGTCGTTCGCCTGGGCCCCGGGTCACCTCGTGAAGGTGTGCGCCCGGGCAGTCGTGTCGCGGCGCGTGTGCTTTCCACCGCCGTCCGACAATCCCCGTCCCGCATGAATCGAGGAGCTATGAGCGCATCGACTCCCGACCCGCTCTCCACCCCGCTCGCTGAGCTCGACCCGGAGATCGCCGCCGTCCTGACCGGAGAGCTGGCCCGCCAGCGCGACACGCTCGAGATGATCGCGTCCGAGAACTTCGTGCCGCGTGCCGTCCTGGAGGCCCAGGGCTCGGTCCTGACCAACAAGTACGCCGAGGGCTACCCGGGCCGCCGCTACTACGGCGGCTGCGAGCAGGTCGACATCGCGGAGAACCTCGCGATCGCCCGCGCGAAGGACCTGTTCGGCGCCGAGCACGCCAACGTGCAGCCGCACTCCGGCGCCCAGGCCAACGCCGCGGTGCTGCACGCCCTGATCAACGCGGGGGACAAGATCCTCGGCCTGGAGCTGGCCCACGGCGGCCACCTCACGCACGGCATGCGGATCAACTTCAGCGGCAAGCTGTACGACGTCGGCGCCTACGGCGTCGACCCGCAGTCGTACCGCATCGAGATGGACGAGGTCCGCAAGAAGGCGCTGGAGCACCGCCCCGACGTCATCATCGCGGGCTGGTCCGCCTACCCGCGGCACCTCGACTTCGCGGCGTTCCGCGAGGTCGCCGACGAGGTCGGCGCCAAGCTCTGGGTCGACATGGCGCACTTCGCCGGCCTGGTGGCCGCCGGCCTGCACCCGTCCCCGGTGCCGCACGCCGACGTCGTCTCCTCGACCGTGCACAAGACGATCGGCGGGCCGCGCTCCGGCTTCATCCTCTCCAAGGAGGAGTACGCCAAGAAGATCGACTCCGCCGTCTTCCCGGGCCAGCAGGGCGGCCCGCTCATGCACGTGATCGCGGCCAAGGCGGTCTCGTTCAAGGTCGCGGCGACCGAGTCGTTCAAGGACCGCCAGGAGCGCACGCTCCGCGGCGCCTCGATCATCGCCGAGCGCCTCTCGCAGCCCGACGTCGCCGCGGCCGGTGCGTCCGTGCTGACGGGCGGCACCGACGTGCACCTGGTGCTGGTGGACCTGCGCAACTCCCAGCTCGACGGTCAGCAGGCCGAGGACCTCCTGCACGACGCCGGGATCACCGTGAACCGCAACGCCGTCCCGTTCGACCCGCGCCCGCCGCGCGTCACCTCGGGCCTGCGGATCGGCACGCCGGCGCTGGCCACGCGCGGGTTCGGCGACGCCGAGTTCACGGAGGTCGCCGACATCATCGCGACGGCGCTGAAGCAGGGCGCGGCAACGGACGTCGACGCCCTCTCGGCCCGCGTCGCGAGCCTGACGGCCCAGTTCCCCCTGTACCCGGGTCTCTGACAATTCCGCTGAGTGCTGGGTATTTGCGAGATTGAACGGTTTCAGACCGCAGATACCCAGCACTCACCGAGGGAGGTATGCATGAGCGCACAGATTCTGGACGGGAAAGCGACTGCCGCCGCCATCAAGGCGGAGCTCAAGGACCGGGTCACGGCGCTGCGCGAGCGTGGCATCGTGCCAGGGCTCGGCACGCTGCTGGTCGGTGAGGACCCGGGCTCGCAGTGGTACGTCGCGGGCAAGCACCGCGACTGCGCCGAGGTCGGTATCGCGTCGATCCGGGAGGACCTTCCCGCCGACGCCACGCAGGAGGACATCGAGGCAGCGGTACGCCGGCTGAACGAGGACCCGGCCTGCACCGGGTACATCGTCCAGCTACCGCTGCCGAAGGGCATCGACACCAACCGCGTGCTCGAGCTCGTCGACCCCGACAAGGACGCCGACGGCCTGCACCCCACCAACCTGGGGCGGCTGGTGCTGCGGGTCAACGAGGACGTCACCTCCTCGCTGCCGTGCACCCCGCGCGGCATCATCGAGCTCATCGAGCGGCACGGCATCAAGCTCGCGGGCAAGGAGATCGTGGTGCTCGGCCGCGGTGTCACGGTGGGCCGGCCGATCGGCCTGCTGCTCACGCGGCGGGCCGTCAACGCGACGGTCACCCTGACGCACACCGGTACGCAGGACCTCGCGGCGCTCGTGCGGCGGGCCGACGTCGTCGTGGCCGCCGCGGGCGTCAAGGGCATCGTGACCGGCGAGATGGTCAAGCCGGGCGCCGTGCTGATCGACGTCGGTGTCTCGCGCGAGACCGATCCGGCCACGGGCAAGTCGCGCGTGGTGGGCGACGTGTCGCCCGAGGCCGCGGAGATCGCGGGCTGGGTGTCGCCCAACCCCGGCGGCGTCGGGCCGATGACGCGGGCGATGCTCCTGTCCAACGTGGTGGACTCGGCGGAGCGCACGGCGGCGCTCTGACGGCGCGGGCCGACGCCCACCCACCTCGACCACAGCGGCTGCTGCCAGGATCTGCCGGATCCTGGC
>NZ_JBHXBG010000150.1:0-11518 GCF_042726755.1 Promicromonospora sp. NPDC060271
GCTCAGGTCACCCGAGTGACCTGAGCGTCTGACACGTCCGGGGGCGTCCGACAGGTGCAAGAATCTTCTGGATGAGCACCGCCCCCGACCACCCCGCCCGCGCCGTCGTCGATCTGGACGCGATCCGCGACAACGTGCGCGCCCTGCGGACGGCCGCCCCGACCGCGCAGGTCATGGCAGTCGTCAAGGCGGACGCGTACGGGCACGGCCTCGCGCCCGCGGCCCGGGCCGCGCTCGCGGGCGGTGCCACGTGGCTCGGTGCGGCACACGCAGCGGAGGCCCTGGCGGTCCGCGCCGTCGTCGGGCCCGAGGCCCGTGTGCTCACCTGGCTCTACGCACCCGGCGCCCCGTTCGCGGACCTGATCAGGGACGACGTCGACATCGCCGTCGCCGGCGCCTGGGCGCTGGACGAGGTGGCCGACGGCGCCCGCGCGGCCGGCCGGACCGCCCGCGTGCACCTCAAGGTCGACACCGGGCTCGGCCGCAACGGGATCATGCCGGAGGACCTGCCGGCGGTGCTCGACCGGGCAGCGGCGCTGCAGGCCTCCGGGTCGCTCGCGATCGTCGGGCTCATGTCGCACTACGCGCTCGCGGACGAGCCCGACCACCCGTCGGTGAAGATGCAGACCCACGCCTTCGAGGACGCGATCAGGACCGCCGAGGCGGCCGGGATGCCCATCGAGGTGCGGCACATCGCCAACTCCGCCGCGACCCTCACGAACCCGGCCGCCCACTACGACCTCGTGCGCGCGGGGATCGCCGTCTACGGGCTGTCGCCGGTGCCGCACCTCGGCGCGCCCGGCGACTACGGGCTGCGCCCCGCGATGACGCTCGAGGCCCGGCTCGCCACCGTCAAACGCGTGCCGGCGGGCCACGGCGTCTCCTACGGCCACTTCTACACCACCACGCAGGACACGGTGCTCGGCGTCGTCCCGCTCGGCTACGGCGACGGGATTCCCCGGCACGCCTCGGGCGGCACGCTCGGCCCCGGCGGACCGGTCCTCGTGGGCGGCGGCGTCGACGACGTCGCCGCACCCGACACCGGGCTCGGCACCGCCCGCGTGCTGCGGGTCGCCGGCCGGGTGTGCATGGACCAGGTGATCCTCGACCTCGGTCCCTACGCACCGGAACAGGCAGGGGACGTGGTCACGCTGTTCGGGGCGTCGGACGGGCTCGCCCGCGCCGGCGCACCCAACGCGGAGGACTGGGCGCAGGCCGCCGGAACCATCAGCTACGAGATCGTCACGCGCCTCGGGGCGCGTGTGCCCCGCGTGTACGCGGGCACCGCAGGAAGGGAGACCGCGTGAGCGGGACAGCAGGACAGAGCGACCTCACGACGTCGGGGGCGGTGACGCTGGAGCTGCCCGACGCCGACTCGACACGGGCACTGGGCGCGGCCCTCGCCCGGCAGCTCCGCGCGGGGGACCTGGTGATCCTCACGGGCGACCTCGGCGCCGGGAAGACCACCCTCACCCAGGGGATCGGCGCCACCCTGCACGTACGCGGCCAGGTCGCCTCGCCCACGTTCATCGTGGCGCGCGAGCACCCGGCGCTGCCGCGCGAGGACGGGACGCGCGGCCCCGCCCTGGTGCACGTCGACGCCTACCGGCTCGGCGGGCTGAGCGAGCTCGACGCGCTCGACCTCGACTCGTCGCTCGGCGACTCCGTGACCGTGGTGGAGTGGGGGCGCGGCCTGGCCGAGGCGCTCGCGGACGACCGGCTGGAGATCGACCTGGAACGCCCGCGCGGTGCGCCGTCGTTCGACCCCGGCGTGACCGCGGAGGAGGACCCGGAGGCGGGGACGCGGAAGGTGACGATCCGCGGCGTCGGGCAGCGCTGGGCCGGCATCGACCTGGGTGCCCTGCTGAGCTGACGCGGCCGGGTCGGTACCCTGGTCATGTGGCCGTTCTTGCACTTGATACCTCAGCAGCCGTCGCCGTCTCCCTCGTCTCCGACGACGGCACGCGCCTCGCGTCCCGGACCTCGGACGAGCGGCGTCGGCACGCCGAGTCGCTCGCACCCCTGATCGAGGAGGTCCTCGCCGAGGCAGGGGTCGAGCCCCGCGACCTGACCGCCGTCGTCGCAGGTACGGGGCCTGCCCCCTTCACCGGCCTGCGGGTCGGGCTGGTCACCGCGCGCACGCTCGCGCTGACCATCGGCGTCCCCGTGCTCGGCGTGCCCAGCCTCGACGCGCTGGCCGCGCAGGCCGTCAGCGACCTCGGGCTGCGCCCGGGCACGGAGATCCTCGCGACCTCCGACGCGCGCCGCAAGGAGGTCTACTGGGCCCGGTACCGCGTGATCTCGCACGAGGGCCCGCACGGCGTGCCGGTGGTGGAGCGCCTGGCCGGCCCGGACGTCGACCGGGCGGGCTTCGTCGCGCAGGCACAGCTCGCCGCGCCCGAGACGGCGGACGGCCGGCCGCCTGTCGTGGTCGGTGAGGGGGCGATGCTCTACCCCGAGTTCCTGCCCGTGGCGGACGACGCGCCGCTCGTCCCCGACGCGACGGTCCTGGCCCGGCTGGCGCTCGTGCGCCGTGCGGCAGGCGAGAACCAGCCGTCCGAGCCCCTGTACCTCCGGCGTCCGGACGTGCACGAGCCGGCGGGGGTCTCTGCGGGCTCGACCGCCGGCTCCGGCACGTCTGCCGGCCCGGGCGGGGGCGCCGCGTGATCACCGAGGTGCGGCTCCGCCCGCTGCGCAACGCCGACTTCGACCGTGTGCTGGAGCTCGAACGCCTGCTCTTCGGCCGGGGTGCCTGGACCTACGGGATGCTCGCCGACGAGCTCGCCGGCCTCGGCCGCTGGTACATCGTGGCGGAGCCGGAGCGGCTCGACCGGGCGGGGGACCAGCCCGTCGTCGGCTACGCGGGCCTGTGGTTCGACGGCGACGTCACGCAGGTCATGACCATCGGCGTCGACCCGGCCGTGCAACGGCACGGGGTCGGCCGGCAGCTCCTGACCGCGCTGATCGAGCGCTCCCGCAAGGTCAAGGCCGAGGCGGTCCTGCTGGAGGTGCGGGTCGACAACATGCCGGCCATCGAGATGTACCGGGACTTCGGGTTCGAGATCCTCGGCGTGCGCAAGCGGTACTACCAGCCCGAGGACAAGGACGCGTACACGATGCGCCTGGACCTCGCGGCCCCGGCGGACGACACGGCGGACGCCCCGGTGGACGCGCCCGTTGACGCCCCGGGCGACGCCGCCTGATTCCCACCGAGCTGAGAACGCGGTTGTGTTCGTGCGGGTGCCCGGACGGAACACGACCCCGTTCTCGACGAACCGACGGTCGACGATGAGGAGTGCTACCGCATGAGGGAACGAGTTCTGGTCGACGCAGCGAGCCTGGCCGCAGACCTGCGGATCGGCGGTGGAACCGACCCGGTAGAGGGCAGCCCTGTGGTGCTCGACGTCCGGTGGGCGCTCGGGATGACCGACGGTCGCGAGCAGTACCGCGCCGGCCACGTCCCGGGTGCGGTCTACGTGGACCTGGAGACGGAGCTCGCCGCGCCCGCGTCGTCCGCCGCCGGACGGCACCCGTTGCCCTCGGCGTCCGCGTTCCAGCGGGCCGCGCGCGGCTGGGGCGTCTCGGGGGACTCGCGCGTCGTCGTCTACGACTCCGTCGGTGGCACGTCGGCCGCCCGGGCCTGGTGGCTGCTGCGCTACTTCGGCGTGACCGGCGCACGGATCCTGGACGGCGGGCTCGCCGCCTGGAACGCGGAGGGGTTCGCCCTCGAACCGGGCGAGGTGACGGCTGAGCCGGGCGACGTCGTCGTACGACCGGGCGGGATGCCCGTCCTCGACGCGGACGAGGCGGCCGCACTGGCCGGCGGCGAGGGCGTGCTCCTGGACGCGCGTGCCGGCGAGCGCTACCGCGGCGAGGTGGAGCCCGTGGACCCGCAGGCTGGGCACATTCCCGGCGCGGCCAGCGCGCCGACCACCGAGAACCTGCGTCCGGACGGGCGTTTCCTGTCGACTGCGGAGCTGAAGCGGCGGTTCGGGGACCTGGGGGTCTCGACAGGCTCGGCCGGCGGCGGGGTCGGGGTCTACTGCGGCTCCGGAGTCACGGCGTCGCACCAGGTGGCCGCGCTCGCCGTCGCCGGAGTGGACGCCGCGCTGTACCCGGGCTCCTGGTCGCAGTGGTCGAACGACCCCGCGCGAGAGGTCGCGACCGGGGCATAGCAGCTTGGTCAGCAGGTCGGCTCGCTGGACGCGCTCCGGGAACGAGTACAGCAGCACGACGGCGATGGCCACGAACACAGGCGGCGCGCCGTCTCGATGACAGGGACGGGCTCGAGCTTCTCCAGCGTTCTCGCGGTCACGGGAGGCAGCGTAGAACCCTCCGACACCGCTGAGTGCGTGATATTCGCCCTTTCCAGCGGGTCAGAAGGGCGAATATCCCGCACTCGGTGTTGCTGTCGGGTCAGACGGTGATGGTCGTGAGCGGCATCGACGAGTCCACGGGGATGTCCAGGTTGCTCGGGGCGACCCCGGCACGGACGACGGCGGAGCCGAGCGCCGCGATCATCGCGCCGTTGTCGGTGCAGTACCGGATCGGCGGGATGCGCAGGTCGATCCCGGCCTCGGCGCAGCGCTTGGCCGCCATCTCGCGGAGCTGGCTGTTGGCCGAGAACCCGCCGCCGATCACCAGCGTGTCGACGTCGTGCTTGTGGCAGGCCGCGATGGTCTTGGCCGTCAGGACATCGGCGACCGCCTCGGCGAACGACGCCGCGACGTCGTGCACCGGGATGGGCTGCCCGGCGTCGGTGCGGGCCTCGACCCAGCGGGCGACCGCCGTCTTGAGGCCGGAGAACGAGAAGTCGTACGCGTGCTTGGCCTGGTCCTTCGCGGCGGTGAGGCCGCGGGGGAAGCGGATCGCCGCGGGGTCGCCCTCGCGGGCGAGCCGGTCGATGTGCGGGCCGCCCGGGTAGGGCAGGCCCAGCAGCCGGCCGACCTTGTCGAAGGCCTCGCCCGCTGCGTCGTCCAGGGTGGAGCCGAGCTCGGTGACGTCGGTGGCGATGTCGTTCACCATGAGCAGCGAGCTGTGGCCGCCGCTCACCACGAGCGCCATCGCGCGCTCCGGCAGCGGTCCGTCGACGAGCTGGTCGACGCACGCGTGCCCGATGACGTGGTTCACGCCGTAGAGCGGCTTGCCGAGGCCGATCGAGAGGGCCTTCGCGGCGGACGCGCCGATCGTGAGCGGCCCCACGAGCCCTGGGCCCGCGGTCACGGCGATCGCGTCGACCTCGGACAGGTCGACGTCCGCCTCGCCGAGCGCCCGCTGGATGGTGGGGATCATCGCCTCGAGGTGGGCACGGCTGGCGACCTCGGGGATGATGCCGCCGTAGCGGGCGTGCTCCTCCATCGAGCTGGCGACGGCGTCGACCAGCAGCTCGTTGCCGCGGACCAGCGCGACACCGGTCTCGTCGCAGGAGGTCTCGATGCCGAGCACCAGTGGTTCTGCCATGGGGTCCAGCCTAATTGGTCGCGGTCGCGACGTGGTGTGCTGCCCGGTCGTGTGTCCCGCCTCATAGTTGAAGTTGGAACTATCGCCGAGGGCACCTTGTTGGCACCGGCATGACCGAGACACTCGAGGCTTCGGGCCTCGCCATCGACGACGCGACCGCCGACCGGCTGTTCCGCACGGCGCGCACCGTGACGACCTTCGCCGAGTCCGAGGTGACCGACGAACAGCTCGCCGCCGTGTACGACCTCATCAAGTGGGGTCCGACGATGATGAACACGAGCCCGTTGCGCGTGCTCGTCGTCCGCACGCCGGAGGCCCGGCAGCGCCTCGTCGCCAACGCGCCGGAGGGTAACCAGGAGCGCATCGCGAAGGCGCCGGTCACCCTCGTCCTCGCGTCCGACCCCGACTTCCACGAGCGGCTCGACGTCCTCGTCCCGCACATTCCGGGTGCGCGCGAGATGTTCGCGGGCGACGCCGAGGCGCGCGCCGAGGCGGCACGCACGAGCGCCCTGCTCCAGGCCGGGTACCTCATCGTCGGCCTGCGGGCCGCCGGCCTGGCCGCCGGCCCGATGCACGGGATCTACGACGGTATCGACGCCGAGTTCTTCGCCGAGAGCGGCTGGAAGAGCTTCCTCGTCGTCAACGTCAGCTCTGCCGACGGCGCCGACACGACGCGGCCCCGCGCACCCCGCCTCGAGTTCGACGAGGTCTCCCAGGTCGTCTGACACCCGTCTGCCGAAGTAGAGCGCTTGTCCGGACGCCCGCTCTACTTCGGCAGACGTACGGGTCAGGCCGGGAGCGGGTGGCCCGCTCGCATCTCGTCCACCATCGAGCGCACGACCGGTACCAGGTCGCCGCCGTGCGCGGCGGCCACCGCCTGCTGCCGCTGGTACGACGCTCCGGTGCGGACGATGTCCCGGACGCCCGCCAGCTCCGCCGTGCAGCCGAGCCGGTGTGCGACGGGCTCCAGCTCGACCAGCAGCTTGCCTATCGCGTCGACGATCGGCCCCTGGTTGCCGTCGGAGTCGAGGATCACCGTTGCGCCGAGACCGTAACGGGCCGAGCGGAACTTGTTCTCCTGCACGTACCACGGCGGCAGCACGGGCAGGGTCCTGCCCTGGTCGAGCTGGGTGGACAGGTGCTCGACCAGGCAGTGCACCAGGGCCGCGAGCGTCAGGGCCTCCGACAGGTTGGTCGGGCCGTCGCAGACCCGCACCTCAAGCGTGCCGAACGCGGGCGAGGGCCGCACGTCCCAGTGGACCTCGTTGAACGCCTCGACGGCGCCCACGTGCAGCATGTCGCCCGCGTACGCCTCCAGCTCCTCCCAGGTCTCGAACGGGACCGGCAGCCCCGAGCTGGGGATCTGCTGGAACAGCAGCGACCTGTTGGACGCGTAGCCGGTGTGCTGGCCGGCCCAGTAAGGCGACCCCGCCGAGAGTGCCTGCAGGTGCGGGAAGTAGGTGAGCATCCCGCGCATCAGCGGCAGCGCCTTGTCCCGGTGCTCGATCCCGACGTGGACGTGCAGGCCCCAGATGATCAGCTGGGCGCCCCAGACCCCCGTGCGCTCCATGATCCGGGAGTAGCGCTCCTTCTCGCCGACCTCCTGGTCGGCGGCGCGTGCGAACGGATGCGTCCCGCCGCCCATCAGGTCGAGGCCGAGCGGGTCGGTCACCGTCCGCACCCGGTCGAGGAGGCGTTCGAGGTCCGCCCCCGCACCCGCGACCGTTCCGCACACGCCGGTCACGAGCTCGACGGTGTTCTTCATGAACTCGCCGGCCACGTGCGGGGCGTAGCTCGCCGAGCCGTCCGGCGGTTCGACGGCGCTGCGGGCGAGGGCGCCGAGCACCTCAGGGCCGGACTGGGAGAGGTCGGCCGTGTCGGACCGGATCAGCCCGATCTCCCACTCGAGACCCACGGTGGAGCGAGGCGACTCGCCGAATCCGAGCCGGGCCGGCGAGCTCATACGGGTCCCAGCGGTTCGACGAGAAGCACCTGTTGGTTGCCTGCCACGCGTGTGAGCACGATCGTCGCCTCCTCGGTCCCGGTGAGCACGAGCTGCTTGCGAAGTTGTTCAGGTACCACGGCGGTGCCACGCTTCTTGATCGTGACGCGTCCGACGTTGCGGTCACGCAGGTACGCCTTGAGCCGCTTCAGGCCGAACGGCATGGTGTCGAGCACCCGGTAGCCGGTGGCTATCGGTGCCGGCGCCCCTGCCGGGTCGGTGGGCCGGGTCGACGGCAGGTCGGCGGGGCTGTCCGTCGCGACGTACGCGATGGTCGGGTCGACGAGGCGTCCGCCCAGCTCAGCGGCCGCCTGGCCGACAAGTCCCGCACGGATGACCGCCCCGTCGGGCTCGTACAGGTACTGTCCGACGCCGCCGACGTCGGGCACGACGTCGGCGCCGCGGACCGTGCGGCTCAGCGTGTGCTCCTTGCCGTCGTCGTCGGTGAACGTGCGCAGCACGAGCGCCGACCGCCCGGGGCCGTCGAGCGCGAGCGGGCCGAACCAGAGGCCGGCCTCGACCACGTCGCCGTTGACGGAGACCCACTGGGTCTCGGCGTCGTCGGGCAGGCCGTCGTGCGGGATGCCCGGGCCCACCTTGATGCCGACGGCGGGGACCGTCTCGCGCAGCGCCCAGACGGAGTCGAGCGGGGGCTCGTAGGCGCGGGGGTCGAAGACCCGCCTGCTGCGCGTGCCCGAACCGCCGCTCACCCGGCGGGCCGGGTCGGCGTAGACGCCCTCGATGCCCTCTGCGCGCAGGTCGAGCCCGAGCCCGTCGGCGTGCCGTACGTCCGCCTCGGGGAAGTGGCGCAGGTTCCATCGCGCGATCGCGGCGGTGCACTCGTCCAGGTCGGTGGCGACCACCCGCAGGCCCGTCCCGGCGAAGGCGAGGGAGTCGGCGCCGATGCCGCAGGTGAGGTCGGCGAGGACGGAGACGCCGGCGTCGAGGTACCGCCGGGCGTGCAGGGCCGCGACGAGGAGCCGCGTCGCCTGCTCCAGGCCGTCCGCGGTGAAGAGCATCCCGTCGGCGAAGTCACCGAACTTCGCCCGGGCCCGCGTGCGCAGCCTGGACTGGGTGACCACCGCGGCCGCGAGGTCCGGCGCGACGCCCCTGTCCCGCAGCGCGGTCACGGTCTTCATCGCCTGTCGCTCGTCGTAGGGCGGGAGGGAGCCAAGCAGGGCCCAGCCGTCGGGGCTGAGCAGTTTGCTCAGAATCGCCGCATCCATGGGAAGATCTTTCCACGTTTGTCCTGGTCGTGACGAGCGGCGCGACGCAACCTTTTCGTAGATATGGCGAGATTCCGGTGTGGCGGCGGCGCGTCGTCCCTGCGGAGTGTGAGCCACTCCACCCGATTGGCACTCGCCTTGACCGAGTGCTAGCGCCGACCTAGATTTGGGGTTGTTCACCGCTGCGGGAACCCGGTCCACGGGCCCGCGGGGGAGAACCCAGACGTTCGTGCCCGCCGGCACCCGCGACGACGGCGGACCGTCGAACGTTCGAGCCCCTTACGTCCACCACGAAGCAGATCTCGCGATCCGCTCATGAAAGAGGAGGTCCGACGTGTCGGTCCCCATCAAGCCGCTCGAGGACCGGATCGTCGTCAAGGCTCTCGAAGCCGAGACCACGACCGCTTCCGGCCTGGTCATCCCGGACACCGCCAAGGAGAAGCCCCAGGAGGGCGAGGTTCTGGCCGTTGGCCAGGGCCGCATCGACGACAACGGCAACCGTGTGCCGCTGGACGTCGCCGTCGGTGACAAGGTGATCTACTCCAAGTACGGCGGCACCGAGGTCAAGTACGCGGGTGAGGAGTACCTGGTGCTCTCCGCCCGCGACATCCTCGCCGTGGTCGTGAGCTGACTCCAGCTCACCCAGGTAGACGACGAGGGCCCCGCACCGGGAGGTGCGGGGCCCTTGCCTTGCCTGGAGTAGGCGGAGAATGGATGGAGACTCGATCAGGCCAGGCCTGAGTCGAGGAGAAGATCAAGCCACGCGTGAATCAAGCGGAGACGGACTTGCCGGCGAGGATGGCGGAGCGCTCGTCCTCGCTGAGCCCACCCCACACGCCGTACGGCTCGCGCACGCGGAGCGACTGCTCGCGGCACTGCATCATCACGGGGCAGGAGCGGCAGATCGCCTTGGCGGCCTCGGCGCGCCTACGGCGTGTCGACCCACGCTCGCCCTCGGGGTGGAAGAACAGGGTGTCGTCCGCGTCGCGGCACGCTCCCGTGTACTGCCATTCCCACAGCTCCATCACCGGACCGGGAAGCCTCGAGATCTCCGTCATGCCGAACAACCTACAAGTTGTGCAGAAGTTGTTCAAGGGGCAGTTTTCCGACGGACCGCCTGAATCGCGTCACGGCAAGCGCGCCAGAGCTGACCGGTTTTGCGTCGATCTGAACCGGATTCCACCGAGATCGGCGGCACGCCGGTTTTCGCAGTGGCGCGGAGAGGTCCAGGTCGGCAGAATCGAGTCCATGACATCTTCGCGGCCTGCCGAGAGCTCGGGCGGGTCACGTGCATCCAGCCCCGGACTGGCCGTCGCCGCAGTGGCCAGACGTCTCGGGGTGGCGCCAGCCACCCTTCGTACGTGGGACCGCCGGTACGGGCTCGGCCCGTCGGGCCGGACCGCTGGATCGCACCGCCGCTACACCCCGGACGACGTCGCTCGTCTGCTGGTGATGCGTCGTCTGACGCTCGAGGGTGTCGCGCCGGTGGACGCCGCGCGGGCCGCCGTCGAGGCAGGGGACGCGGAGCTCGAGGTAGCCACCCGGTCGGCGCCCGCGCTGCCTGCCGTGCAGGTCGAGAACGACCTGGACGGCGCGGAGTCCGAGGAGTTCGCCGAGACGTTCGTCGGAACCCTCCGGGCACCTGAGCCGGGCGAGGAGCCGGCGCCGCCGCCGAGCGCCGAGCCGAAGGAGGAACCGCGTGGCCGGGCGCGACTGCGGGCACTCCCCGGCGGCGCGACGGGCGGGGACGCCCCCGCCGCGGTGGGACCACGCTCGGCCACGGCACCGGCCCCGACGTCGGGTCGGGTCTCGGCCCTGGTCGACGCCGCTCTCGCCTACAGCAGGACCGCCTGCGACAACCTGCTCGTGCTCGGCCCCGACGGGGACCCGGCGACGTGGTGGACCGATCTGGTCGAGCCGGCGTGGCTGCGTCTGTCCGAGCGTACGGTCCTCGCCGGTCCGGGCGAGATGCCCGAGGTGGTGCTCGCGACCGCCGCGCTGCGGGCGCTGCGCCACTACACCGAGGAGTTCGAGCGGGCCGTGGTCGAGGCGGGTGGCCCGCCGGCCAACCACCCGAGCCGCATGCGCAAGATCGTGCTCGTGTTCGCGGCGCCGGACGAGGTGGTGCCGCTGTCCGCGCACGCGCTCGCCGCGGCGCTGGCCGCACAGGGCGCGATGGCGCGGATCGTCACGGGCCCAGCGAGCACGCACCGTTCGGTCGAGCTGGTGACGATGGTCCGGCCGACGGCGGTCGTCCTGGCCACCACCCAGAACAAGCCCGACCTCGACGTCGTGCACGCGGTGAACGAGAGTCATCCGGACCTGCCCATCTTCGTGGGCCTGCGGGCCGACGCCGCGGCGACGGACCTGCCGTTCGGTCCGACGGTGCAGCGTGTGCGCTCGTTCACCGGCCTGTTGCACGAGGTGCTCGCGGTCATCAAGGCGAGGTGACGCACGCCTCGGGCCGGTACCACCGCCCGACCAGGATCCGCGGCCGCACCGGCCGTAGACTTGCTGCATGACGGACCAGACCTCGCCGGCCGACCCGTTCGGGTTCCTCGGGCTCACCTATGACGACGTCCTGCTGCTGCCGGGTTACTCCGACCTGGCGCCGTCGGACATCGACACGACGTCTCGCCTGACGCGCGAGATCTCGCTCAAGATTCCGCTGCTGTCCGCGGCGATGGACACGGTCACCGAGTCGGCCATGGCGGTCGCCCAGGCGCGCCCGGGTGGTGTCGGCGTCCTGCACCCCAACCGCACCCACGAGGACCAGGCCCACCAGGTCGACCACGGGAAGCGCACGCAGACGGGCCTCTGTCTGATATAA
>NZ_JBHXBG010000150.1:11528-13071 GCF_042726755.1 Promicromonospora sp. NPDC060271
AACTCACCCCGCCGGCTCGCCGCCGCCGTTTTATCCGGATAAGTCTCCGGCGGCGGGCCGCGGTTATGCCCCCGGTCCCGCGGGCGCCCTGGGCCACCCCCCGGCCGCGCCAGGGTGGTCTCGGCGTCCTGCACCGCAACCTCTCCATCGAGGACCAGGCCCAGCAGGTCGACCTCGTGAAGCGCACGCAGACGGGCATCATCACGAACCCCGTCACGATCGGGCCGGACGCCACGCTCGAGGAGCTCGACACCCTCGCGGGCCAGTTCCGGATCTCCGGCTTCCCGGTGGTCGACCTCGAGAACAAGCTCATCGGCATGGTCACCAACCGCGACCTGCGCTTCACGCCCGTCGCCGAGTGGGCCACCACCAAGGTGGACGAGGTGATGACGCCCCAGCCGCTGATCACCGGCCCGGCCGGTATCTCGCGGGACGACGCCACGAAGCTGCTGCGCAAGCACAAGCTGGAGCGGCTGCCGCTGATCGACCAGGACGGCCGCATCACCGGCCTCATCACCGTCAAGGACTTCGTGAAGTCCGAGCAGTTCCCCCACTCGTCCAAGGACGGCCAGGGCCGCCTCATGGTGGGCGCCGCGATCGGCTACTTCGGTGACGCGTGGCAGCGCGCGACCGCGCTCATCGAGGCAGGCGTCGACGTGCTCGTCGCCGACACCGCGCACGGCAACGTCCGCATGCTGATCGACATGGTCAAGCGCCTCAAGACCGACCCGGCCACCAAGGACGTCCAGGTGATCGGCGGCAACGTCGCCACCCGCCAGGGCGCGCAGGCGTTCGTCGACGCCGGGGCCGACGCCGTGAAGGTCGGCGTCGGGCCGGGCTCGATCTGCACCACCCGCGTCGTGACCGGCGTCGGCGTGCCGCAGATCACCGCCGTGTACGAGGCGTCGCTGGCCTGCAAGCCGGCCGGTGTGCCCGTCATTGCCGACGGCGGCCTCAAGCACTCCGGCGAGATCGGCAAGGCCCTCGTGGCCGGCGCCGACACCGTGATGCTGGGCTCGCTGTTCGCGGGCTGTGAGGAGACGCCGGGCGACCTGGTGCTCGTGAACGGGAAGCAGTTCAAGTCCTACCGCGGCATGGGCTCGATGGGCGCCATGTCCTCGCGCGGCAAGAAGTCGTACTCGAAGGACCGGTACTTCCAGGCCGAGGTCACGAGCGACGACAAGATCGTGCCCGAGGGCATCGAGGGTCAGGTTGCCTACAAGGGCCCGCTGGCCACCGTGGCGCACCAGCTCATCGGCGGTCTGCACCAGACGATGTTCTACACGGGTTCGCGGACCGTCCCGGAGCTGCAGGCCGAGGGCCGGTTCATCCGCATCACCTCGGCGTCGCTCAAGGAGAGCCACCCGCACGACGTGCAGATGACCGTCGAGTCGCCGAACTACAGCGGCTTCTGAGGCGACCGGGTAGCTGGCGAACCTGTCAGACTCTCGCCGACTCGTCAGACCCACAGGCCACCCCGGTGACCTGTGGGTCTGACACGTCCACGAGAGTCTGACAGGTGGTGAGGTCGACAAGACGCGCG
>NZ_JBHXBG010000151.1:0-12992 GCF_042726755.1 Promicromonospora sp. NPDC060271
GGGGACCGTAACCCGCCGGGTTACGGCCCCCTGTCGCGTTACGGTCTCCCGGGGCCTGCTGAACGGGAGCCGGCTGGGGTGCCCGATCACTCGATCAGGCGGTCGCCGGCCACGTGCGCTTGGCCTCCATGACCCAGAAGGCGCAGAAGCATGCGATCTCCCACGCCTCGAGAACGAGCGCCGTGTACTCCGACCGCAGGGCCAGCAGCACCCCGGCGACCAGGATCCCGGCCAGCATCAGAATGACGATCGTCCGGTACGCCTTGACGCCCGGCCCCGTTCCGCCGAAGGTGCCCGGCCAGGCGTGGCTGGCCACGGCGCCCGCCAGGCTCAGGAACAGCAGGACTGCCGCGGCGAGATGGATGCCCTGAAAGCTGTCGTCCGCGAATCCGCGGAAAAGAACCAGCGAGAGAAAAGCCAGACCCAGCACGTTCGTGACGATGAACACCCATCTGGTCGCCTGGCGCTCCAGCAGAACGGGGATCGACCACTGGCCGAACCGTCGTTCCAGAACTACGAAGACGATGGTGACCGCGATCACGGCGCCGATGGTGATGCGCAGCGCGTTCACCGCCTCCTGACGCTCCTCGGCACCGAGGGAAGCGAGACTCTCGGTGAGGCCGGTCGGCACGAAGGCGACGAAGATCGCGTAGAAGCCTGCGACGTTGAGGGTGTAGTCCTCGAACGGCGGGGAGCCTCGATAGACGATGAGGCACACGGCCGTGCCCACCATCGCGCCGACGAAGATGTCGCGGATCGGACCCAGGTAGTACGCGCTGATTGACCCTTCCACCTGTCCGGTGAAGGCGAGGATCAGGATCGCGAGAAACATCAGCGCCGGTAGCGTCACGAGCATGAGCCGCAGATGGCGGTAGGTCTCGCGGGCCAGTACGCCGGCTCCGGAACCAGGAGTGGGCGGGATCTCTTGTGCGACAGCGTCTTTACTGTTGCTCATATGTTGATGCTCAGCCTGCACCGGGCTCGTGTCCAGGGGGCTTGGATTTATCACCCCTGGAGACCGTGGTGATCTTCGGGGCGAAGCTGCCCCGGCCGGGCCGGGGCAGCTTCGTTGTGAGGCCGAGGCCTGTCGGTTCGGTGGCTACCGGTTCAGCGAGCTACCGGTTCAGCGAGTAGGAGTTCACGCGGAAGTCGCGGCCGCCCGAGGACGAGGTGATCTCCCAGCCGAACTGGATCTGGTCGATCCGCACGCGCGGCATGTGGTTCTGGCCGACCAGCCACTGGCAGTGGGCGGTGATGTCGACCCACATGTTGGTGCTCTGGGACTCCGCGAGGAAGCTGTAGACGTGGTTCCCGCCGTTGTGGCCCTTGTAGTACCGCCACCGGCGCCCGCCGAGGGTGACGGTGGAGACGTAGCTGCCGATCGGGCCGACGTTGGACGTCCACTGCGTCCAGATCATGATCTCGTGGTCGTGTCCGTTGCCCCACACGTCATAGGCGGTGTTGTACGCCAGCCCGGAGCCCGAGGGCACCGTGACGTTGGCGGTGCTGTTGACGTTGCCCATGCTCCAGACGTCCCGGCCGAGCGTGTACGAGACGTTCGGGTAGGACTTGATGCCGCCGGTGTTGGGGTGGTTGGCCCACACTCCCCAGTTGTTGTAGGAGTTGGCCCAGATCGTCTGCGGCCCGTAACCGCTGCCCCAGACGTTGTTGTAGAGCGTGTACCCACCGTTGTTCCAGCTGCCCCACCGGTCGGAGGACGTCCAGGTGGCGGCCTGGGCGGGAGCCGGGGGAGCGAGCGTGACGCCGGCGACGGCGAGCGGAGCCGCGAGGGCGGCCAGGAGGAGTGATCGACGCTTCATCGGTTCTACCCTTCTGTCGCTGACAGCACTGTCAGCGTTCGGTAAAAGGATGGCTGTGCGCGCCGGAGTGCAAGCGCTTCGACGCGCGGGATCAATGCTGGCTGTGCATTGATATGGCGCGCCTGAGCGTAACCGCTTCGACGCACGGGAGGCAATGAGTTTGCAATGGGTGATTCTCCGGTCGTCCTCAGCGGCTCCTGGCCGTGAGGAACTGGTCCGGACGCAGCGCCCGCGAGACGATCCGCGTGTCACCGATCCAGCCGTAGAAGCCCTGCTCGTACTTCTCGTCGTACTGGGTGCCGCCGATCGCGAACGGCTTGCCCAGCGTGGAGATGCCCCGCGACTCCTCGGCGGCGTTGCGCACGATCCTGGACCCGTCGACGTACATCACCGTGTGCCGGCCGTCGTTGACGAGCGCGACGTGCGTCCAGCGCCCGACCGGGATCGCGTGGCTCCAGGAGGTGGGGTCGGCGTCGCCCGGCACCGGGTAGACGACGAACTGCAGGAACCGCTCGCCCGACAGGTTCAGGCTGCACGTGGGCTCGTCGTCGGACCAGCCGCTGTGCTTGCCGGCGTCACCTGCGCGGCCCTCCCAGCTCAGGATGCCCATCCAGGCGTGATCGCCCTCGAAGGGCTCCGGCAGCTTGAGGAACGTCTCGATCGTGTAGCCCGACTCGAACGTCGCGCTGTTCACCGGCGCGTCGGGGCCGGTCCGCAGCACCGCGCCGCGGTCGGGACCCTTGCCGCCGTCGAAGCGCAGGCTCGCGTGGGCCGGCTGGGCGTCGTGGTGCTCGGCCGACCAGGTCAGGGTCTCCGGGCCGCTGGCGTGCAGCAGCGACGAGGTGAGGTCGTTGCCGTTCCCGGTGAGGTCGCGTGCGACGGTGCCCGGCGCCACCGGGGCGCCGTCGGTCCCCACCGTGGCGAGCCCAGTGGCGAGCCCGGCCTCGTCGAACCGCCAGTACGCGACGGTGCCCTGCGGCATGACCGCCGACGGCGGGAGCGGCACGGGCAGCACCGGCGGGGCGAAGGCGGCGAAGCGCTCGTCGAAGTCGATCTCGACGGTGAACCGGTCGACGTCGCCGCTGAGCTCTACGTGCTCCGACTCCAGGGGCGTCGGGTCCTGCTTCGCCCCCAGCCAGGGCGAGAACGTCTCGACGTCGATCACGCCGCGGTCCAGGTCGAACGAGTAGTACCGCACCATGCCCGCGCCGCCGTAGTAGCGGTCCTGGTAGTTGGTGATGTGCAGGTGGACCAGGTGGCCGGCGTCATTCGTCATGGTCGTGCGGCCCGACGGCCAGTAGTGCCCGCCGAGCGCCAGGAAGATCTGGTCGTTGCCCCGGATCAGGCGGTCCCAGAGGCGCTGCCCGTTGTCGGAGAGGTGGGCGGTGCCGTCGTCCTCGGCCCAGACGAGGTCGTGGGTGGTCAGGATCGCGGGCAGCCCGGCGTGCTCGTCCAGCACGCCCTGTGCCCAGGCGAGCCCGGCGTCGGACGCGCGCCAGTCCAGCGCGAGGAGCAGCCACTCCCGGCCGCCGCCGCGGACCACGTGGTAGCTGTTGTAGCCGTCGGGGGAGGAGCCACCGTAGGTCTTCATCCGGGCGAACCGCCGCGGCCCGAAGGCGCGCAGGTACGGCGTGTCACCCCGCTGGTCGTCGCCGGAGACGTCGTGGTTCCCGGCCAGCACGCTGTAGGGCAGGCGGCCGGCGGCGTCGAACGCGCGGCTCGCCGCCCGCATCTCGGTCACCGTGCCGTGCTCCGTGACGTCGCCGAGGTGCGCCATGAAGACGACGTTGTCCCGCGCCTGCTCGCGCACGAGGTGGCGCAGCGTCGCGGCGACCGGTTCGGCGTCGGAGCCGCCGTCGTCCAGGAGGTACTGGGTGTCGGGCAGGACGGCGATCGTGAACCGCGGGTCCGCCGTGTCGGGGCGGCCTCCGCCCGACGTGGCGGGTGCGGCGGGCGCCGTCGCGGCGGAGGCCGACGCCGGTGCTGCGGTCGCGGAGGCTGCGGACAGGATCGGGACCGCAGCGGCTGCCTGGAGCAGGGACCGGCGGGAGAGCTTGTTTTCCACGCCTCGCATCGTGGCGGCGGCTGCTGTCGTCGGGGTGACGCGGAGCCGAACGGTGGCTGACGATCAGGCTCGGCGCCCGGTCAGCGCACCAGGCTGTTGTTGTGTACCGCCGCCAGGCGTGACTTCACGCTGAGCAGGGTCTCGATGATGAGGTCCTCGCGGCCGTCGCCGAGGCGGCTGATCGGCACCGCGACGCTCATGGCGTCCACCGCGTGCAGGCCGAAGGGGAGCGCGACGCCGAAGCAGCGCACGCCCAGGCACGACTCCTCGCTCTCGGTCGCGTAGCCCTGGTAGGCGGCGCGGTCGATGATCTCGAGCACCGCCTCCTTGTCGGTGGTGGTCTTCGGCGTGATCGCGGAGATCGACTCCGGCACGAGATCGGCCCGCGACTCCGCGGGTATCTCGGCGAGCAGGGCGCGCCCCAGCGAGGTGGCGTACGCCGGGAGGCGGCGTCCGACGGCGGAGTGCATGCGCAGCGGGTGCACCGACTCGCGCTTGGCGGTGTAGATGACGTCCGCTCCGTCGAGGCGTCCGAGGTGCACGGTCTCCTGCGTGGCGGCGGCCACCTCGTCGAGCACGGACGCGGCGCGGGCCAGCACCGGGTCGCCGTCGAGGTAGGCAGAGCTCACGACGAGCGAGTGGATGCCGAGCTGGTAGACGCTCCCGGTGGGGTCGGTCTGCAGCCAGCCGCGGTCGACCATGGTCCGCAGCAGCGCGTGGAGGCTGCTCTTGGGGATGCCGAGGCGTGTCGAGAGCTGCAGCTGGGTCCCGGGGCCGTTGGCCGCGATGTCGTCCAGCAGGTCCAGGGCGCGGGCCGCGGACTTGACCGGTCCGGCGTCGCCGGCGACCTCCTTGCGGAGTTCCTTCTGAAGCTGCATGAACGCTCTCCTTCGTCCTTCCACGCACCACGGTGGCGCACCACCGTGGCGGTCCTCGGGGTGAAACAACACTACCGCGAGTTCGCATATATGGACAGGTTTCCACCCCTTGACCAGTGAGCGCGATCACGTCTATCGTCGGGCAAGTTCACATAGACGAACACAGTTCACAAATCGAGGGGTGACTGCGTGATCCAGGTTCGATATTCGACATCTCCGTCCGGTGCGGAGACTGCTACCACTGCGGACCTGCGCGAGAACTTCCTGGTCGGAGACCTCTTCGCGAGCGGAGAGGTCCGGGGCACGTACACCCACGACGACCGGATGGTGATCGGCGGTGCGGTTCCCGGGGCTGGCCAGGTCGGCCTCCCCGCCTGGTCCGAGATACTCGGCACCGAGAGCCACCTCGAGCGTCGCGAGCTCGGCGTCGTCAACGTGGGCGCCGCCGGCCACGTGGTCGTCGACGACGAGAAGTTCGAGCTCGACCACCTCGACGGCCTCTTCGTGGGCCGGGGGAGCGAGGTGTCCTTCGTCGGTGCCGACGCGGCCTTCTACTTCGTGTCCGCCCCGGCCCACGCGACCTACCCGACCCGGGCGCTCGTCCACAGCGAGGTGGAGCCCGTCGCGCTCGGCTCGGCCGAGGCCGCCAACGAGCGCAACCTCTTCCGCTACGTCTGGGGCCAGGACGTCAAGTCCTCGGTGCTCCAGTTCGGCGTCACCGTCGTGTCCGGCGGCTCGGTCTGGAACACGTTCCCGCCGCACCTGCACGGCCGCCGCACCGAGATCTACTGCTACGTCGACCTCGACGAGCAGGACCGCGTCTTCCACTTCATGGGCGAGCCCGGCGCCACCCGCCACCTGGTGCTCCGCAACCGCGAGGCCGTCATCTCCCCGCCGTGGTCGATCCACTCCGGGGCAGGCACCGGGTCGTACGCCTTCATCTGGGCGATGGCCGGGGAGAACAACTCCTACACCGACCTGAGCCCCGTGCCGCTGGAGGACCTGTGACCACGGGCCCGGCCGTCGGGACGGCCACCGAACCGGCCACCCGAGCCCGCTCACCCTTCGACCTGCGGGGCAGGTGCGCGGTGGTGACCGGCGCCGGGCGTGGCCTCGGCCGGGCGATCGCGCTCGGGCTCGCCGGGGCGGGCGCCGACGTGGTCCTGCTCGGCCGCAAGGGCAACCAGGACACCACCCGCGACCTGGCCGCCGACCTCGGCGTCGAGGCCGACGTCGTCGACCTGGACGTGAGCGACCTCGACGCGGTCGAGCGGGTCAGCGCCGAGCTGAACGACAGCCGCCAGGTCGACATCGTGATCAACAACGCCGGGATCATCGACCGGGCGGACTCGGTCGCCGTCGGCCGCGAGTCCTGGCAGCGGGTGCTCGACGTCAACCTCAACGGGCTCTTCTTCCTCACCCAGCAGCTCGGCCGGCCGATGGTCGAACGGGGCCACGGCAAGATCGTCAGCATCGCGAGCCTGCTGTCCTTCCAGGGCGGCCTGCGGGTGGTGTCGTACGCCGCCAGCAAGCACGGCGTGGCCGGGGTGACCAAGGCGCTGGCCAACGAGTGGGGACCCCACGGCGTCCAGGTCAACGCCATCGCGCCGGGCTACATGGTCACCGACAACACCACGGCGCTCCGTGAGGACGCGGACCGCTCCCGCTCCATCCTCGACCGCATCCCGGCCGGCCGCTGGGGCACCGCCGAGGACATCGCCGGCGCCGCGGTGTTCCTCAGCTCGCCGGCCGCCGACTACGTCAACGGCCACGTCCTGGCCGTCGACGGCGGCTGGATGGCCCGCTGATCCACCTTCCCCACCAGTCCCACCACCCAGTCCCACCACTCAGCCCCACCACTCAGTCCCACCGCCGGTCACCGGCACCGAACGAAACAGAGGAACGACAATGAAGTTCACCTCTCGACACATCACCGCTCGGCACGCGGCAGCCGTCATCGGGGTCACCCTGGTGGCCGCCGCCCTCACGGGCTGCACCGAGGAGGCCGGCGGTGGCGCGGCCGCCGCCGGGGGCGACGCCGCCTGCGAGCCCGCGGACGTGACCCTGGTCGGCCAGGTGCGCAACGAGTCCAACCCCTACGAGGCCGCCTGGCTGGACGGCGGCGACGCCTTCGCCGAGCAGGTGGGCCTCACCCAGGAGCGCCTGACCTACGACGGCGACTCCACGCGCCAGCAGGAGCAGATCAGCCAGCTCCTCGCGGGCGACACCGAGTGCCTGGTCATGAACATCCTGCCCAACGGCGACTCCGACACCCCGCCCATCGTGGAGGGGGCCGAGGAGGCGGGCGCCTACCTCGTCACCCAGTGGAACAAGCCGGCCGACCTGAACGTCACCGACTACGACCGGTGGCTGTCCCACATCACCTACGACGGCATGGAGTCGGGCAGGCAGATCGGCGACGCGCTGGCCGAGGCCATCGGCGGTTCGGGCGGCATCGTCGCCCTGCAGGGCATCCTCGACACCGGCGCCGCGAAGGACCGCTTCGCGGGGCTCGAGGAGTCGCTGGCGGCCAACCCGGACGTCGAGCTGCTCGACGACCAGACCGCCAACTTCTCCCGCGCGGAGGCGCTGGAGGTGACCAAGACGCTGCTCACCAAGCACGGCGACGACGTCAAGGGCATCTGGGCCGCCAACGACGACATGGCGCTCGGCGCGCTCGAGGCGCTGCAGCAGGCCGGCCGGGACGACGTCGCGGTGGTCGGCATCGACGCGGTGCCCGACGCCCTGACCGCCATCGAGGACGGCACCATGACGGCGACCGTCTCCAGCGACGGCCCCTGGCAGGGCGGTATCGGCCTCGCCATCGGCTACTGCGTGGCCACGGGCGAGCTCGCGGTCGAGGACATCGCCTCCGATAACCGCGCCTGGTTCGCCGAGCAGTTCCTCATCCAGCAGGACAACGTCGCCGACTTCGTCTCACCGGAGGTCAGTGAGGACGACTTCGCCTGCGACAACCTCTTCAGCCGTTCGCAGGGCGCGATCTCGTGACCATGGCACCCTCCACCGAGAAAGGCACAGGGGTCGGCACCGGAGCCGGCACCGACGCCGACACCGACGTCGTGCCGGCAGGGCGCCCCCGGCCTCGGCGGAGGGTGTCGCTCCGGGACGCCGGTCCGCCGATCGCCCTTGTCGTCGTCTTCGGCGTCTTCGCGGTCCTCAGCCCCGACTTCCGGACCGTCTCGAACGTGCAGAACGTCCTGGACGCCGCGGCGGTGCTCGCGGTCGTGACCTGCGGCATCAGCTTCGTGCTGATGATGGGGTCGATCGACCTGTCAGCTCCCGGGATCATGGGGGCTGCCGCGATCACCGTCGCCCTCCTGGCCGCCAACAACCGCAACGACAACGACCTGGGACTGCTCGCGGTCGCGGTCGCCGTCCTCCTCGCCGCCGCGCTCGGCTGTCTCAGCGGGCTCGCGCTGGTCGTGCTGAAGGTGCCGTCGTTCATGACCACCCTCGGCATCTCCGCGGTGGGTCTCGGCCTGGCCACCCTCATGTTCGCCGGGGTGCAGCCCAACGTCTCCGACCCGATGCTGGAGGGCTGGGCGGTCGAGCGGTTCGGTGGCCTGGCCCGCCTGACCTGGATCGCGCTGGCCTGCGTGCTCGTGGGTGTTCTCGTGCAGCGCTACACGCGCCTGGGCCGGTACGCGTTCGCGATCGGCGGCGCCGAGGAGGTGCTGGCCCTCTCCGGCGTGCGGGTCGCGCCCTACAAGGTCGCGGTCTTCACGATGGCGGGCGCGTTCTACGGCCTCGCCGGCGTGCTGGTCACGAGCCAGCTCGGCGCGGGGCTCGTCCAGGCGGGCAGGGGCTACGACTTCTCCGCCATCACCGCCGCCGTCGTCGGTGGCACGCTCCTCACCGGCGGCCGCGGCGGCGTCCTGCACTCCACCGTCGGGGTGCTGCTCGTGACCGTCCTGACGAACGGCCTGGTCCAGGTGGGGGTGAGCCCCTACTGGCAGGGCGGGGTCCAGGGCCTCATCGTCGTCGCGGCCGTCGCCGCAGCCGTCATCCCACAGCGTCATAGGAACCAGGTGACCAAATGACCACCAACCTGCAGACCCAGCCCGCCCCGAGGGTGCAGGCACCCGCACCCGCCCTCGAGGTGCGCGGCCTGGTCAAGCACTACCCGGGCGTCAAGGCGCTCGACGGCGTCGACCTGGTCGTGCGCCAGCACGAGGTGCTCGGCCTGGCCGGCGAGAACGGCGCCGGCAAGTCCACGCTGCTGAAGGCCCTGGTCGGCCTGGTCCGGCCCGATGCCGGCGAGATCTGGGTGCGCGGGGAGCGGGTGCGGCTCAAGAGCATCATGGACGCCGCCGACCACGGCATCGGCATGGTGTTCCAGGAGCAGTCGCTCGTGCCCAACCTCACCGCCGCCGAGAACATAGTGCTCGGCAGCGAGGGGCCGGGCGTACGCCGCGGCGTCTACCGCTGGAGCACGATGCGCAGGCTCGCGCAGGAGCAGCTCGACAAGATCGGGTCGCACATCGACCCGCTGGCCCGCACCGACACCCTGAGCTTCGCGGACCGGCAGATGGTCGAGATCGCCAAGGTGCTCCGCATCGAGGAGCGCACGTCCCACCCGCCCGTGATCATCCTCGACGAGCCCACCTCGGTGCTGGAGGCCAAGGAGATCGAGACCCTGTTCACCCAGGTGCGGCGGCTGCGCGAGTTCGCGTCCGTCGTCTTCGTCTCGCACCGCCTCGACGAGGTGCTCGACGTCTGCGACCGGGTGGCCGTGCTGCGCGGCGGCCGGTCGGTGGGGGAGCTGCCCGCAGCGGACGCCGCCCCGGCCGAGCTGCACCGCATGATGATCGGCTCCACCGGGTCCGACGACCACTACCACGGAGCTGTCGCCAAGGGGTCGGGCGAGCAGTCCGGCGAGCAGTCCGACGAGCACCGCAGGCCCCGCCTCGTGGTCCGCGGCCTGACGGGCAAGACCTTCCGGGACGTCGACCTCGACGTGCACGCCGGGGAGATCGTCGGCATCGTCGGCGTACACGGCTCCGGCCGCGAGGACGTGTGCCGGGCGCTGTTCGGCGCCGAGCCCACCACGTCCGGCGAGGTGGTGCTCGACGGCGAGCGGCTCGACCTGTCCGGCACCCGCGCGGCCTGCGCCGCCGGCGTCGGCTACGTGCCCGCCGAGCGCAAGACCGAGGGCATGGTTGGGCCGATGTCGGTGGCCGACAACATGACGCTCACCAAGCAGCAGGCCCGCTGCACCGGTCCGGTGGTGCGGCCGCGCAAGCAGGCCACGCTCGTGGACCGGTGGATCGAACGGCTCTCGATCCGCACCCCGCACCGGGGCACCGCCATCCAGCGCCTGTCGGGCGGCAACCAGCAGAAGGTGGTGCTGGCCCGCTGGCTGGTGGCCGGCGACATCCGGCTGCTGCTGCTCGACCACCCGACCCGCGGTCTGGACATCGGGGCCCGCTCGGAGGTGTACCGCCTGATGCGGGAGCTCGCGGCAAGCGGCGTCGCCACGGTGCTGCTCGCCGACAGCCTCGAGGAGGCGATAGGCATGTCCGACCGGATCGTCGTGATGAGCGACGGCCGCGCCACCGCCGAGGTCGCAGCCCCCGCCGGGGGCAAGCCGACCCCGCTCGACCTCGTCAAGGAGATGGTCTGACCATGTCCGCACCCGTCCTCACGACGCCGGCCCCCGACGCCGCCGTCCTGGCGCGGCCCACCGTCGGCCAGCGGCTCACGTCGTTCATGCCGGTCATCGCGCTCGTCGTGCTGCTGACAGCGCTGACGATCGCCGACCCCGCCTTCCTGACCCTGAACAGCCTCACCGCGGCGGTCCGCACCTCGGCGCCGCTCGTCGTGCTCGCGGCGGGCGCGACCCTGGTGGTCCTGTGCGGCGGCATCGACCTGTCGATCGCCGCGCTCTGCTCGCTCGCGACGGTCTTCTTCGCGCTGTGGCTGCCCGACCTCGGCGGGCTCACCACGTTCGCGATCGTCGCGGCCACCGCCGCGATCGGGGCGCTGCAGGGCGTCACCCACGTGCTGCTGCGCATCCCGTCGTTCATCGTCACCCTCGGCGGCATGAGCATCTTCTCCGCGATCGCCCTGGTGATCTCCGACGCCGGGCCGATCCGGGTGGTCGACCGGGACGCCACCAACTGGCTCACCCTCTACGTGGGCGGCGTCGTGCCGATGGCGTTCGTCGTCGCGCTGGTGGTCGTCGTGGCGATCTCCCTCGTGCTCCGGCTCACCCCGCTGGAGACCTGGGTCCGCGCCACCGGGTACTCCGAGTCGGCGGCCCGGCTCGGCGGCGCGCCGGTCGACCTGGTCAAGGTCGCCGCGTTCACCGTCTCGGGTGCGTGCGCCGGCCTGGCCGCCGTCATGCTGGTCTCCCGGAACTTCAGCGGCAGCCCGTCGATGGCCGACAACCTGCTGCTCCCCGCGGTCGCGGCCATCGTGGTCGGCGGCACCGCCATCACCGGTGGCCACGGCTCGCTGTGGCGCAGCCTCGCCGGTGCGCTCGTGGTGACGCTGCTCCGGGTCGGGCTGCCGATCGTCGGTGTCCCGTCGGCCTGGGAGCAGATCCTCTACGGCGCGATCATCGTCGCCGCCGTCGCGCTCACCCTCGACCGGTCGAAGGTCCTCGTCATCAAGTAGCCGCGACCCCTGTCCCCGACCCACGAACGACCTCGAACCCTCGAAACCACGGAAGGCTCCCATGTCCGAGAATCCCCAGCTCCTGCCCGCCGTCTCGAAGTTCCTCTCCTCGCCAAGGCAGCTGCTGATCGACGGCGAATGGGTGGACGCGAAGGACGGCAAGACCTTCGCGACGGTCAACCCAGCGACCGAGGACGTGCTCGTCCAGGTCGCCCAGGCCTCCGCCGTCGACGCCGACCGTGCGGTCACCGCGGCGCGCAACGCCTTCGAGCACGGTTCGCCCTGGTCACGGATGACGCCGCGCGACCGCTCCCACCTGCTGTGGCGCATCGGCGACATGATCGACGAGCGCACCGAGGAGTTCGCGCAGCTCGAGTCGCTCGACAACGGCAAGAGCCTCGCGTCCGCGCGCGGCGACGTCGGGGTGGCCGCCGAGCTGTTCCGCTACTTCGCGGGCTGGGCCACCAAGATGGAGGGCACGACGATCCCGATGTCGGTGCCCGGCCGCGACTTCCACGCCTACACGCGCCGCGAGGCGATCGGCGTCGTCGCGGGCATCGTGCCGTGGAACTTCCCGCTGACCATGGCAGCCTTCAAGATCATCCCGTCCATCACGGCAGGCAACACGGTGGTGCTCAAGCCCGCCGAGCAGACGCCGCTCACCGCGCTCCGGCTCGGCGAGCTGCTGCTGGAGGCCGGCGTCCCTGCCGGCGTCGTCAACATCCTGCCCGGGTTCGGGGACGCGGGCGCCGCGCTGGTCGACCACTACGGCGTCGACAAGGTCGCCTTCACCGGCAGCACCGAGGTGGGCAAGAAGATCGCCGCGGGCGCCTCGAAGAACCTCAAGAAGGTGTCGCTGGAGCTCGGCGGCAAGGCGCCCAACATCATCTTCGCGGATGCCGACCTGGACGCCGCGATCGCCGGCGCCGCCCTGGCGGGCTACTTCAACGAGGGCCAGTGCTGCGTCAACGGCTCGCGCCTGTACGTCCAGCGCGAGGTGTTCGACCAGGTGGTCGAGGGGGTCGCCGCCGCGGCCAGGGCCATCAAGGTCGGCGACGCGTTCGACCCGGCCACCACCATGGGCCCGCTCGTCTCGCAGGAGCAGCACGAGAAGGTCATGGGCTATGTGCGCGGCGCGGTCGCCGACGGCGCCACGCTCGCCGCGGGCAGCCCCGACCCGGCCGCCGACCGCGGCTACTTCTTCTCGCCGACCCTCATCACCGACGTCACCGAGCAGATGGCCGTCCAGACCGACGAGATCTTCGGCCCCGTCATCACCGCCATCCCGTTCGACACCGAGGACGAGGTGGTCGCGGCCGCCAACAACACGGTCTACGGCCTGGCCGCGGGCGTGTGGTCGAAGGACCTCGGCACCGCCCACCGGGTCGGCGGCAGGCTGCGGGCCGGCACGGTCTGGCTCAACACCTGGCACGCGGACGACGTCACGCTCCCGCGCGGCGGCTTCAAGCAGTCCGGCTGGGGCCGCGAGCTGGGGTCGTTCGGTCTGGACGACTACACGGAGCTCAAGACGGTCATCGCAGAGCTGCGCTGACCGCGCGCCGCGGTCCGGGCGGCCGGCCCCGAACGGGC